>NZ_JBQZXC010000050.1:0-25699 GCF_053555815.1 Shigella sp. SIG6
CGCTGATTAAAGAAATAGCGGTAATGAGTTTTATTCCCATTCGTATTTTTAATAATTGAAGTTTATATTTTACCTTTTGCAAATAATAAAATAACAAATTATAGTGACGCCACAGCAACAAATATAACCTTTGTGGAGCACTATCATGCTGAAACCAGAAATGATTGAAAAACTTAATGAGCAGATGAACCTGGAACTGTACTCTTCACTGCTTTATCAGCAAATGAGCGCCTGGTGCAGCTATCATACCTTCGAAGGTGCTGCCGCGTTCCTGCGCCGTCACGCCCAGGAAGAGATGACGCATATGCAGCGTCTGTTTGATTACCTGACTGATACCGGCAATTTACCGCGTATTAATACCGTTGAATCTCCGTTTGCTGAATATTCCTCACTTGATGGATTATTCCAGGAAACCTATAAACACGAACAATTAATCACCCAGAAAATTAACGAACTGGCTCATGCTGCAATGACCAATCAGGACTACCCAACATTTAATTTCCTGCAGTGGTATGTTTCTGAGCAGCATGAAGAAGAGAAACTGTTCAAATCGATTATTGATAAATTAAGCCTGGCAGGCAAAAGCGGCGAAGGTCTGTATTTTATCGACAAAGAACTCTCTACCCTCGACACACAAAACTAATGCTCTCCGGCGGCAGGTTTCTGCCGCCGTTTCAAATCAGTGACGGCAAATCTTACTCTGATCGGTCGAAAAACCTTCTTCTGAAGGTATAAATTTGCCTTTTGCTGCCAGAAACGCTACCAGCTCTCCCGCTGTCATCCCTTCTGCCGAGCACGTGTGAAAACGTGCCTGTTCACCAAAACGCACTTTAATCGCAGCTTCCAGACTGGCATGCGTATATTGCTCGCCTGATTCAATCATCATATTTAACACTTCATGACCGTGAATAGAGTCCATCGTTCCTCCTCAAAAAAAGCCTAGCGTAGCGATTACCGCTTATGAAGACTTTGCGCCAGCGCAGGACTGAATGCTTTTATTGTACATTTATATTTACACAATATGTAACGTCGGTTTGACGAAGCAGCCGTTATGCCTTAACCTGCGCCGCAGATATCACTCATAAAGATCGTCAGGACAGAAGAAAGCGTGAAAAACAGAACCCTGGGAAGTGTTTTTATCGTGGCGGGAACCACAATTGGCGCAGGCATGCTGGCAATGCCGCTGGCTGCGGCCGGTGTTGGTTTTAGCGTTACGTTAATCTTGTTGATTGGGCTTTGGGCGTTGATGTGCTACACGGCGCTATTACTGCTGGAGGTGTACCAGCATGTTCCGGCAGATACCGGTCTGGGCACGCTGGCAAAACGCTATCTGGGACGCTACGGTCAATGGCTGACGGGCTTCAGTATGATGTTCTTAATGTATGCTCTGACTGCGGCATACATCAGCGGTGCCGGTGAATTGTTGGCCTCCAGCATCAGCGACTGGACAGGTATTTCAATGTCGGCAACCGCTGGCGTGCTGCTGTTCACTTTTGTTGCCGGTGGCGTGGTTTATGTTGGAACATCGCTGGTCGATTTATTTAACCGTTTTCTGTTCAGCGCCAAAATTATTTTTCTGGTGGTGATGCTGGTATTGCTGCTACCGCATATTCACAAAGTGAATCTTTTAACCCTGCCGTTGCAACAGGGGCTGGCACTGTCTGCAATCCCGGTGATTTTTACGTCGTTTGGTTTTCACGGTAGCGTGCCGAGTATTGTCAGCTATATGGATGGCAACATTCGTAAGCTACGCTGGGTGTTTATAATCGGTAGTGCCATCCCCCTGGTGGCATATATTTTCTGGCAGGTGGCGACGCTTGGCAGCATTGATTCAACAACCTTTATGGGATTGCTGGCTAATCATGCTGGATTAAACGGGCTGTTACAGGCGTTACGCGAAATGGTGGCCTCTCCGCATGTTGAGCTGGCGGTGCATTTATTTGCTGATTTAGCCCTCGCCACGTCATTTCTCGGCGTTGCGTTAGGCTTATTTGATTATCTGGCTGATTTGTTTCAGCGTTCAAATACCGTTGGTGGACGATTGCAAACTGGTGCAATTACCTTTCTGCCGCCGTTGGCGTTTGCACTGTTTTATCCACGAGGATTTGTGATGGCGCTGGGTTACGCCGGTGTGGCGCTGGCGGTACTGGCATTGATTATCCCTTCACTATTGACCTGGCAAAGCAGAAAGCACAATCCTCAGGCGGGTTACCGGGTCAAAGGTGGTCGTCCGGCGCTGGTGGTGGTGTTTCTCTGTGGTATTGCTGTGATTGGCGTGCAATTTTTGATTGCGGCAGGGTTGTTACCAGAAGTGGGGTGATCAGATAGCCTCAAATTCCTTATTGGGTGCCAGAATTAACGCTGACACCCAATGTGACCTCTTAATGCAGGCAGCACTGCTTAAATTTCTTACCACTGCCGCACGGACAAGGATCGTTACGCCCCGGTTTCTCTTCTGCTTTGATCGGTTGCTGAACAGCTTTTTCCTGCGGATGCGCCATCCAGTATGCATGTAAATCAAGCGCCGCCAGTCGAATGGCATCTACGCTCTCTTCAAACACTTCTGGCGACATTTTCTCTACCCGCTCGAAGTTTTCCTCAGTACCGTGCAGCGCAATCGCCTCCAGCGCTGGTTTTAAAGAATCGGGCAACGTTGACCAGTCAGAAAGTGCCACGCCCCGCATATAGCCAAAGCACCACTCCTCAACAATCGTCAGCTCGCTGCCATCAACTTCTCGCAAGCCGAATAACGGCTCAAACTGCTCCGGGAATTCGTTCAGACGCTCTGCGGTATCGGCCATATGTTGAAAAGCCAGGTTCATAAAGCGCGTCATCTCTTTCTCTGACGCCCAGCGCGGCACATAGTCAGCCCCACCCCACACGGCAACCAGCCACTGTTCTGGTTCAATCTCTTGCGGAGAACTCAACACCGCCGTCAATAAACCGTCCAGCTCCGCCACATCAAGGATGGCGTGGTCAGTGTTGTATTTGGTCAGAATATCGTCCAGCCATTCCAACTCACTTTCGTTTAACGGTCCCGTTTTCATACGCTTTTCCTTGTGGATCTCAACTCGCCAGCACCTATCTTACATGCCGGTCCGTATCAGAGATACTTTTTGAGTGGCTTTGCCGGTGGTTAAAAATTAAGGAGGGTGTAACGACAAGTTGCAGGCACAAAAAAACCACCCGAAGGTGGTTTCACGACACTGCTTATTACTTTGATTTTATTCTTATCTTTCCCATGGTACCCGGAGCGGGACTTGAACCCGCACAGCGCGAACGCCGAGGGATTTTAAATCCCTTGTGTCTACCGATTCCACCATCCGGGCTCGGGAAGAAAGTGGAGGCGCGTTCCGGAGTCGAACCGGACTAGACGGATTTGCAATCCGCTACATAACCGCTTTGTTAACGCGCCAAATTCTTCAGGCCTTTCAGCCAGACATCCGCTTGACGCCGATGTCTTTTAAACTGGAGCGGGAAACGAAACTCGAACTCGAGACCCCGACCTTGGCAAGGTCGTGCTCTACCAACTAAGCTATTCCCGCATTCATCAAGCAATCAGTTAATCACTTGATTTTATTATCGTCTGGCAATCAGTGCCGCCGTTCGATGCGTTGCATTCTACTTACCTGGCGCGATGAGTCAACGATATTTTTCACCACTTTTGATCGTTTGCTGAAAATTACGCCGAAACGATCACTGATCAAGCAAATCTGCACGCGCAGCGCTCAAATATTGCAACATTGACCACAGAGTCAGTACCGCAGCCACAAAGAAAAGTGCAATACCGGCGTACTCAACCCAAATGTTCGGACGCCACAGCAGCCAGGCCAACGCCACCATCTGGGCAGTGGTTTTCACTTTCCCAATCCAGGAGACGGCCACGCTACTGCGTTTACCCAACTCCGCCATCCATTCGCGTAGCGCAGAAATAATAATTTCACGGGCGATCATCGTTGCCGCCGGTAATGTCACCCACCAGCTGTGATAATGCTCGGTTACCAGCACCATGGCGATAGCCACGAGAACTTTATCTGCCACAGGGTCAAGGAAAGCACCAAACAGGGTACTCTGGTTCCAGCGGCGTGCCAGAAAACCATCGAACCAGTCAGTCACCGCCGCGACGCAGAAAATGAGCGCGGCGGCAAACGGCGACCAGGTGACAGGCAGATAAAAGACCAATACAAAGAATGGGATAAGGATGACACGGAACAGTGTAAGCAACGTAGGGATATTAAATTGCATAATGACGGGTAACTATCTGTTGTCAGTAAGATTACCCCTATGTTGCTACAGAGACATCAATGTTTCAACGACCAGAAGATCTTTTCTGCCAGACCTTGCGAAATACCCGGCACTTTTGCAATTTCCTCGACGCTGGCGTTACGTAAACCTTGCAAACCGCCCATATATTTCAACAACATTTGCCGACGTTTTGGCCCGACGCCTTCAATGGTTTCCAGGGAACTGGTATTTTTGACCTTCGCCCGTTTTTTACGGTGCCCGCCAATCGCGTGATCATGTGATTCATCGCGAATATGCTGGATAACATGCAGCGCGGGTGAATCTGGCGGCAAACTAAATCCCTCACCTTCCGGCTCAAAGAACAGCGTTTCCAGTCCAGCCTTACGATCTGCTCCTTTGGCAACGCCAAGTAGCAGCGGATGATTTTTATCCCATGAGACATCCAGTTCGGCGAAGACATTTTTCGCCTGCGCAAGCTGGCCTTTGCCGCCGTCGATAAGGATCACATCCGGGATCTTACTGTCGTCAATGGCTTTACCATAACGCCGACGCAGCACCTGATTCATCGCCGCATAATCATCGCCCGGCGTGATGCCTGTAATGTTATAGCGCCGATACTCCGCACGCAGCGGGCCGTTAGCATCAAACACCACACAGGAAGCGACGGTTTGTTCGCCCATGGTATGGCTGATGTCAAAGCACTCCATCCGCTTCACTTCCGGCAATTTCAACACGCTGGCAAGCGCGGTCAGTCGCTGGTGAACGGTAGATTGCTGCGAAAGTTTGCTGGTTAAGGCCGTCGCCGCATTGGTGCGCGCGAGTTTCAGATAACGCGCCCTATCGCCGCGAGGTTTGGTTTGAACATTAATCTTGCGTCCCGCCAGTTCTGAAAGGGAATCGGCGAGCAGCGTTTTATCGCTAAGATTAAAATCGAGCAGGATCTCACCCGGTAAGGTGCGCATCTGGCTGCCTTGTAAATAGAACTGACCTACGAAGGTTTCTACCACCTCGCTCAGTTCCGTACCGCCAGGCACTTTCGGGAAATAGCTGCGGCTGCCGAGCACTTTGCCCTGACGAATGAACAATACGTGGACACAAGCCATGCCCGCATCGAACGCCACACCAATAACGTCAAGGTCGTCGCCGGTATTGGAAACAAACTGTTTTTCGGTGACGCGTCGCACCGCCTGAATTTGGTCGCGAATACATGCCGCTTCTTCAAACTCCAGATTCTGGCTGGCAGTTTCCATACGGCTAATGAGTTGCGTAAGCACCTGATCATCTTTGCCAGACAAAAACAGGCGCACATACTCGACCTGCTGAGCGTATTCTTCTTCACTCACCAGTCCTTCAACGCACGGTCCCAGACAGCGCCCTATCTGGTATTGCAGACACGGACGCGAGCGATTGCGATAAACACTATTTTCGCACTGGCGAATGGGGAAAATCTTTTGCAGTAGCGCCAGTGTTTCACGTACGGCATAGCCATTCGGGAACGGGCCGAAATATTCACCTTTGGCATGCTTTGCACCACGATGCATCGCCAGACGCGGGTGGGTATCGCCACTCAGGAAGATAAAAGGATAAGATTTATCATCGCGTAGCAAAACGTTGTAACGCGGCTGATAGAGTTTGATGTAGTTGTGTTCCAGCAACAGCGCTTCGGTTTCTGTATGCGTAACCGTTACATCAATTTGCTGGATCTGGGCGACCAGCGCTTCGGTTTTGCGCGAAGCGAGGTTGCTGCGGAAATAGCTGGAAAGCCGTTTTTTCAGGTCTTTCGCTTTGCCGACATAGATAACCGTACCACCAGCATCGTACATGCGATAAACGCCTGGCTGGCTGGTTACGGTTTTTAAAAACGCTTTTGCGTCAAACTGATCACTCACTGACTTGATAATGTCTCCGCATTACACAGACCATGGCGAATTGCCAGGTGAGTCAGCTCAACATCGCCATGAATGTTTAGTTTACTGAACATACGATAGCGGTAGCTGTTCACCGTTTTCGGACTGAGATTGAGCTGTTCTGAGATCTCATTGACCTTCTGGCCCTTAGTGATCATCAGCATAATCTGCAATTCACGTTCAGACAAACTGGCAAATGGGCTTTCTGTTTTTTCTGGTTCGATCTGGCTTAACGCCATTTGTTGAGCGATATCAGAAGCAATGTAACGCTGCCCTGAATAGACAGAACGAATCGCACTCACGACTTCCTGCGGAGCCGCGCCTTTGCTGAGGTAGCCAGCAGCACCTGCCTGCATGACTTTCGCTGGTAAAGGGTTTTCTGTATGGACCGTAAGCATGATGATTTTAACATCAGCTGTGGAACGCGCGATTTTACGCGTCGCCTCAAGACCGCCAATGCCCGGCATACTCATGTCCATTAGCACCACGTCAACGGCATTTGTCCGGCACCACTTAACGGCGTCTTCACCGCACGATGCCTCTCCGACGACTTTTATACCCTTTATATCTTCCAGAATGCGTCGTATCCCTGCGCGCACCAGTTCATGGTCATCAACAAGTAGAACGTTGATCAAAGGAATATCTCCAGAAATAGGGATAACGCTACTGATAGTTAGTCATTCGTATATTAGCGGTTTTTATTGCAACTTTGAAACGTTAAAAATGGTGGGTATTCGATTTTTCTCTCGTTTTTGTCAATTCGATTGTCCACAGTTATGGTCACGCCCGTCACCAACGGCTTACCGGATCGTTTCACAGTAAGCCCTACGATGAAATGTGACAAAAATTGACTTTATTCAGCAAAAATGAAAATCAGCCCGCTGAATATGTAACATTAATTAACCCGAACAATACGGGCAAAAAACATTCATGATAAAAATATTTATTGGTCATTATATTAACGTATTTTATAGCACTGCCGATATCACGCTCAAAAAACAACCACTGCTATTTTTAGCAAAACTTATGGTATACTCCGCCGCCTTAACATTTTTCACCGCAAATTTTCATTGCAACATGACGAGGAAAATAAATGAGTACGCCTGATTTTTCTACTGCCGAGAATAATCAAGAACTGGCAAATGAAGTCTCCTGCCTGAAAGCGATGCTGACGCTGATGCTGCAGGCGATGGGACAAGCTGACGCGGGCCGCGTGATGTTAAAGATGGAAAAACAGCTTGCGCTGATCGAAGACGAAACCCAGGCTGCAGTATTTTCCAAAACGGTTAAGCAAATTAAACAAGCCTACCGTCAGTAATATAAAACCGGCTGAGAGCGTGCCTTTCAGCCGGTTATTGACAAAATCATCGCTATCTCTGCTGATGTCTTCCCTTCCGCCGTCCATTTCAGAATTTCTTTTTCGCGCTTGCTGAAATTCATCTCTGGCGTCATCACTATTTCATCATTTAAACGCATCAGAGCCATCAGACTTTCGCGCACCAGTAACTGCATTTTTAATTGCAGTTCATCACTAAGAATGGGTATTTCGCGCGTGCTGCAACGGGAAAAGGACAAAAAGCCCAGCGCCCGATTTGGCAGCATTAAATACTGAGTGACACCGCGGCGTAAACCATGTGCGTGCGCGGCTTCCCATAATGGCTGTGCTTCGCTGAATAAGTCATCATTCCACATTAAATGGCCCTGACTAAAGTTTTCAGGGTTCAGCACAGGATCAATTGCGAGAAAATTTTTTGCCTGATAATAACTAACCCACGACTCAGGGTAATTGGTGTAGAAAGCCACTTTAGGTCGCGTGAATGGTACCGGGTGGCGAACACATAACGAATAGTAATCGTACTCCAGCTGCTGAGCCTGAAGCTCTATTTCATGGTAGACCTCTTCTGCGGCCTCCATCCTCTGAAAACGCAACAGCATCGTGCGACGCCAGCTGAAAAAATCCGTATCCTGCATAGTAAACCGCAACGCCCCTGAGAGTGAGTATCATTTATAATGATAATTCAAACTATCACATAAATAAGATTTATATATAATTTATATTATTCAGCCAATGAATTACTTTTGCAAGCCATCGCATTCTCTTATGTTATTAATGAGTTATGCTGATTTGTTAAGCAGTTTTATCACGCTTGAAATGGCGTCCCGCCCCGACAGGTGAATCGTCGGGGCTGATTTTTTCTTATTATTGCAGCAGAAGCTTCTCGAGGAACTGGCGGGTGCGAGGCTGCTGGGGATCGGCAAATAACGCTTTTGCTGCCCCCTGCTCGACTATCCGCCCCTGGTCCATAAAGATCGCCCGGTCCGCAACATCCCGGGCAAAGCTCATTTCGTGTGTCACAATCACCATCGTGCGCTTTTCCTGCGCCAGCTGGCGGATGGTGTTCAGGACTTCGCCCACCAGCTCTGGATCCAGCGCCGACGTTGGCTCGTCAAACAAAATCACCTCAGGACGCATTGCCAGTGCACGCGCAATCGCAACACGCTGCTGTTGACCGCCAGACAAACGACGTGGATAGCTGGTTTCTTTACCGGCCAGCCCAACTTTCGCCAGCAGCTCGCGAGCGCGCGCCGTGGCCTCTTCTTTCGGTTCGCCTTTGACGATCACCGGCCCTTCAATAATGTTTTCCAGCACCGTACGATGCGGAAACAAATTAAAGTTCTGGAAGACAAACCCGACGTGCTGACGCAACTGGCGAATCAGCGATTTTTGCTGACTTAATGAACGTGCAGTATCAATAGTGATATCGCCAACGGTGATCGTTCCCGCTTCCGGTTGTTCCAGCAGATTTATGCTACGTAGCAATGTGGTTTTGCCGGAACCACTCGGACCGATAATTGCCACCACTTCGCCAGGCTTTACCTCGAGGTCGATACCGTGCAGCACCGTCTGACCGTGGAATTTTTTCACCAGGTTCTTAACTTCAATGGCACTCATTTTGGTTCTCTCTCCTGGCGATTAAGTTGATTCTCAAAATGGTTCTGCAACGTCGATAACACAGTCGCCATGATCCAGTAGATGAGCGAAGCCGCCAGGTACATGGTGAACACCTCCAGCGTGCGCGAGGTAATCAACTGCGCCTGACGGAACAGCTCCGGCACCTGGATTGTCGCGGCCAGCGACGTATCTTTTACCAGACTGATAAAGCTGTTCGACAGCGGCGGCAACGCCACCCGCGCCGCCTGTGGCAAAATCGCGCGACGCATGGTCTGCCACGGCGTCATACCAATACTGGCAGCGGCTTCCCACTGACCTTTATCAATAGAAGAAATGGCGGCGCGCAGCGTTTCGGCGGCATAGGCGGCAGTGTTCAGCGACAGACCAATCATTGCTGACGGAATGGGATCTAATTCGATACCAAACTGCGGCAGGCCGTAATAGATCATAAACAGTTGTGCGATGAGCGGCGTACCACGAAAAATAGAGATATAAAAACACGCCAGCCAGCGCACGGGCCAGATTGGCGACAGGCGCATCAGCGCGAGAATAAACCCGAGTAGTAAGCCAAAAAACATGCCGCCGATACTGAGTTGCAGGGTATACCCAGCCCCTTTCAACAGGAACGGCAAGGAATCAATAACCAGTTGTATACTTTCTTGCATGAGCGTTCCCGGAGCTAAACGTGGGGATGATAGGCGAACAGCGCAGGCGCGCCGCCGGTATGAATAAACAGAATCGGCCCTTCATCTTTGAAGCGTTTCTGACTGATACCGTCAATCAGCCCCGCCATCGCTTTTCCGGTATACACAGGATCAAGCAGAATGCCTTCCAGACGCGCCAGCAATTTCACTGCTTCCACGCCTTCGTCGTTCGGCACGCCGTAGCCAGGTGCAAAATAGTCATCCCAGAGTAAAATTTCCGCTGATGCGGTCAGCTCCAGTTCTTTCGCAATCGCCTGTTGTAGGTTAACCACTTTCGGCAATTGATCGGCAACGGAACGCGACACGGTCACGCCAATCAGTTCGCTTTCAGGCATCAGGTGTTCCAGCCCAACAGCCAGTCCGGCGTGAGTTCCGGCACTGCCCGATGCGACTACCACCGACGAAATATTAACCGCCCCTTCACACTGTTGCGCGATTTCCAGCGCACTCTCCACATAACCTAGCGCGCCAAGAGCATTAGAACCGCCAACCGGAATGACATACGGGCGAAAGCCTTGTGCTTCGACTCGCGTCGCCAGCTCTTCCAGTTGGGCATTGGGATCGGTCAGTGCGTCGCACATTTCAATCTGGGTATTGAACAGATCCAGCAACAAACGATTGCCGTTGGTTAAATAGTTTTCTGCGGTTGTGCCAATAGGATTTTCCAGCAGCGCCACGCAGTGCAGACCGAGTTTCGCCGCGACTGCGGCAGTCTGGCGCACATGGTTAGACTGGATCGCGCCGGCAGTAATCAGCGTATCGGCACCTTCGCGCAGGGCATCTGCCGCGAGAAATTCCAGCTTACGTAATTTATTGCCGCCCATTGCCATGGGGGTGACGTCATCCCGTTTGATGAAAATTTCCCGTCCAAGATAATCAGAAAAGCGCGGCAGATATTCGAGCGGCGTTGGCGCGCCGATAAACTCCAACCGTGGAAAACGGGTTAAATTATGCAGTGGCATAACAGCCTCCGATGTGTGTTGTTGTGATTTTCTTATTATGCACGCTGAAAACGCGTAAATAAAAAAGGCGCTAGTGAAAGCGCCCTTTTTTGTCATTATGCTGATTATTTGGTCACATCAGCACCAAACCATTTTTCGGAAAGAGCTTGCAGAGTGCCGTCTTTTTGCATTTCCACAATTGCATCATTCACCGCTTTCAGCAGGTCTTCATTTCCTTTACGCAGCGCCACGCCAGACTCCTGACGGGAGAATGCTTCACCGGTTACTGCCAGCGTATCGTTGGTTTTCTTCACCAGATCCAGCGCCGCCAGACGATCAACGAGGATCGCATCGATACGCCCTACGCGCAGATCCTGATATTTGGTCGGGTCATCATCATAGGTACGCACATCGACACCCTGAACATTCTGCCGCAGCCACTCTTCATAGTTGGTGCCCAGACCGACACCCACTTTTTTGCCTTTCAGATCAGCAGCCGTTTTAATGGTGCCTTCGTTACCTTTTTTCACCAGCGCCTGAATACCGGAAATGGTGTAAGGGGTAGAGAAATCGTATTTTTTCTTGCGCTCGTCAGAAATGGTGACCTGATTAATCACCACATCAATGCGTTTAGAGTCCAGCGACGCCAGCATACCGTCCCATTTGGTCGGTTTTAGTGACGCCTCAACGCCAAGATGTTTTGCCAGCTGTTGGGCAAATTCCACTTCAAAACCGGTTAATTTGCCGTCATCCCCCTGAAAACTGAACGGCGGATAAGTGCCTTCCAGCCCTACCAGCAGCGTGCCGCGCTCTTTGACTTTATTAAGCAGACCTTCATCTGCAAAACTTTTAACGCTCATGCCCGCAACCAGCGCCACGGCCATCACACCCATCAATGCCTGACGTCCCAGATGTGCTAATTTCATATTCACCCCGAATGTTGTTATGTCTGTTTGCAGTGTAGAGCCATTGTTTGTAAACACAAAAACAACTCCGCTACATCTTATTCTTATTTAATATATATCAGAAGCAGGCAGGCTGGAGGATTTCTGCACAAGTCCGGTACAGGTTTGGCGCTGATAGTGTTGATACTTCCGTAATGCGATGCGGTAATTGTTGGTGCTGGTGGTGGGCAGCCACGGGGCGAGGATTTCATCAAGGAAACCGTCCTGCAGCTGATCGAGGGAAATATTTTGCTCATGTAGATGATTACCCAAACGGCGCAGACGAACGACATATTCACGCACCGTACCTGGGCTCATTTCAGTTTGCTCAAAAAGAAATTTCTTAAAGCCGATAATATCGAAAAAATCACTCTGCGTTTTGCAATGTAAATCACCGCAAAATCGGCACAATGCCGCCCATGATTGTTGTTCCGTTTGCCAGCCTTTTTCATCAAGCAGCGTGTCCAGGCGGGAAATCTCGATTTTATTCACTATTTTGCCGTCGCGAACTAAGGTAATGCGATCGAGTAATTTACGGCAATGCGCGCAATGGGTCTGGCTGTGTTTAAAGTCTTTAAGATAGCGGCTTAATGGCCGTCTTTTCAGGTGCTGCACCATCATTAAGAACTCCTGGTAGTCAAAGTTAAAGTGCGGCATTTACTGACGTTATAACTTACCCAGTTTAGTGCGTAACCGTTTAATGGCCTGGCTGTGTAACTGACTGACCCGCGATTCCCCGACCTCCAGCACCGCGCCAATCTCTTTGAGATTCAGCTCTTCCTGGTAATAGAGGGTTAATACCAGTTTTTCGCGCTCCGGCAACGTTTCGATGGCTTCCATCACCCGCTGGCGCAGATTACTGTCCAGCAGTTGTTGTAGCGGGTTTTCTCGCTGATGATCATCAGTAACCAGTTCGATGCTATCGCCGTGCTCTTCACGCCACTCATCGTAGGAGAAGAGCTGGCTGTTATTGGTGTCGAGCAGCATTTGACGATAATCGGCAATATCGATCCCTAAACGTTCCGCTACCTCAGTTTCCGTAGCGTTGCGGCCAAGTTCCTGCTCCAGTTGCCCTATTGCCTGTGCCACTTCACGCGCGTTGCGTCGCACGCTGCGCGGCACCCAGTCACGGCTGCGAAGTTCATCCAGCATAGCGCCACGGATACGCTGCACTGCGTAAGTTGTAAATGCCGTTCCTTGTAGGGCGTCATAGCGTTCGACAGCATTAAGTAACCCAATGCCGCCCGCCTGTAGCAGATCGTCAAGTTCCACGCTCGCGGGCAGTCGAACCTGCAGGCGCAATGCTTCGTGACGCACCAGCGGGACATAACGCTGCCACAGCGAGTGTTTATCCATTACACCTTCAGCGGTATAGAGTGAATTCACGATAAACAGCCCTGCGTTATATGAGTTATCGGCATGATTATCCGTTTCTGCAGGGTTTTTAATCGGACGATTAGTGGGTGAAATGAGGGGTTATTTGGGGGTTACGCAAAAAGCCGAATGTAAAAAACCCCGCCGGTGGCGGGGTTTGAGAGGCATTCAGACGATTAACCCTGCAGCAGAGACAGAACCTGCTGCGGTACCTGGTTGGCTTTTGCCAGCACGGAGTTACCGGCCTGCTGGATAATCTGCGCTTTCGACATGTTGGACACTTCGGTCGCATAGTCGGCGTCCTGAATACGGGACTGCGCTTCAGACAGGTTGGTAGTGGTGTTGTTCAGGTTGGTGACTGCGGAATCCAAACGGTTTTGCACCGCACCCAGGGAGGAGCGGAATTTGTCGATGGAGCTGATGGCTTCATCCAGAGCTTTCAGGGGATCGGCTGTCGTAGCTGCTTTTGTTTCAGCATCTGTCGTCAATTTACCATCAGCATCTTTATAAACTGCCTTACCGCTGCCGTTAGTCACTGAACCATCATCCTGTAGGTAAAAATCTACAGTATCAGATGTGGTCAACGCCTCGTTGTTATCAACATAAACCGAATCAACACCTTTTGTTACAGCGCCAGTTGTGCCGTTGACGCTATAACCTGCAGTAGTGAAATCAACATTGTTTCCCGAGGTTGATACAGCTTTATCGAAAGCTGCCTGATCAACTTTTGCACCTGTTACTGAATAAGTAATAGTGTCCGGCGTAGTACTATTACCGGTAAAGGAGATAGAGGTACCGCCAATGTCAATGGTTGTCGCTTTGGTATTATTGGCTGCAAGTGTGGACAGACTAGCCTCAGTCAAAGAAGCACCAGAGCCGTTTTTCGTTAAGCGCCCAGTTGTATCAATGTAGAGTTTATCTCCATTGCTTGCCGTAATTTTACCATCACTGCTGATCTGAACATCCTGTGCAGAACCATCGATAGTAATAGTGCCCTTAGCGGTATCACCAACTCCCGGGGTCAAATATTTCTGAACATCGGCAGCTGAAGCCGTTGTGGTATCAAAAGAGTATGACTTACTTGCACTGTCATACTTGTAATTCGTTGCACTAGCCGCCGTTCCGAAGCCGTTACTAATGGTTGCCTGAACAGTATCACCATCACTAACTCCAGCCAGCAAATCAGACGCTTTAGCAGCATCGTAACCCGCACTCACAGTATATTTGTTGCCGACCACTGTTGCATTAGCAGCTACCAAGTCAGCTTTAGATGCAGCAGTATTAGCCACAGCCCCGCCACCATTCACATTAAACCCATTCAGCCCCAGCGTATCAGAGTCAATTTTCTTCAGATCAATAGTGATAGTCTGGCCGTCATTCGCACCAACCTGAATTTTCATCGAACCGTCTTTTGCCAGTACGTTCACGCCGTTGAACTGGGTCTGACCGGATACGCGGTCAATTTCGTCGAGACGGGATTTGATTTCGTCCTGAATGGAGTCCAGATCCGAATCAGAGTTAGTCCCGGTAGAAGCCTGAACCGTCAGCTCACGGATACGCTGTAAGTTGTTGTTGATTTCGGACAGAGCGCCTTCAGTGGTCTGTGCAACAGAAATACCGTCGTTGGCGTTACGTGCAGCCTGAGTCAGGCCTTTAATGTTAGAAGTAAAACGGTTAGCAATCGCCTGACCCGCGGCGTCATCCTTCGCGCTGTTAATACGCAAGCCAGAAGACAGACGCTCGATAGAACTCGACAGCGCAGACTGGTTCTTGTTGATATTATTTTGAGTGATCAGCGAGAGGCTGTTGGTATTAATGACTTGTGCCATGATTCGTTATCCTATATTGCAAGTCGTTGATTACGTTTTGGGTTTCCACCCGTCGGCTCAATCGCCGTCAACCCTGTTATCGTCTGTCGTAAAACAACCTTTAGAATTTTTTTCACAAACAGCCATTTTTTGTTAGTCGACGAAATACTCTTTTCTCTGCCCCTTATTCCCGCTATTAAAAAAAACAATTAAACGTAAACTTTGCGCAATTCAGGCCGATAACCCCGGTATTCGTTTTACGTGTCGAAAGATAAAAGGAAATCGCATGGCAAGTATTTCATCGCTGGGAGTCGGGTCAGGTCTGGATTTAAGTTCAATCCTTGATAGCCTCACCGCCGCGCAAAAAGCGACGCTAACCCCTATTTCAAATCAGCAATCGTCGTTTACCGCTAAACTTAGCGCCTACGGTACGCTGAAAAGCGCGCTGACGACTTTCCAGACCGTCAATACTGCATTGTCTAAAGCCGATCTTTTTTCCGCCACCAGCACCACCAGCAGCACCACCGCGTTCAGTGCCACCACCGCGGGTAACGCCATCGCCGGGAAATACACCATCAGCGTCACCCATCTGGCGCAGGCGCAGGCGCAAACCCTGACCACGCGCACCACCAGAGATGATACGAAAACGGCGATCGCCACCAGCGACAGCAAACTCACCATTCAACAAGGCGGCGACAAAGATCCGATTACCATTGATATCAGCGCGGCTAACTCATCGTTAAGCGGGATCCGTGATGCCATCAACAACGCAAAAGCGGGCGTAAGTGCGAGCATCATTAACGTGGGTAACGGTGAATATCGTCTGTCAGTCACATCAAATGACACCGGCCTTGATAATGCGATGACACTCTCGGTCAGCGGTGATGATGCGCTACAAAGTTTTATGGGCTATGACGCCAGTGCCAGCAGCAACGGTATGGAGGTCTCGGTCGCCGCCCAGAATGCGCAGCTGACGGTCAACAACGTCGCCATCGAGAACAGCAGCAACACTATCAGCGACGCGCTGGAAAACATCACCCTGAACCTGAACGATGTCACCACGGGCAACCAGACGCTAACCATCACTCAGGACACCTCCAAAGCGCAAACGGCGATTAAAGACTGGGTGAATGCCTATAACTCGCTAATAGATACCTTCAGCAGCCTGACCAAATACACCGCCGTAGATGCGGGAGCTGATAGCCAGAGTTCTAGCAATGGCGCACTGCTCGGCGACTCCACGCTGCGGACGATTCAGACGCAGTTGAAGTCGATGCTGAGTAATACCGTCAGTTCTTCCAGCTATAAAACGCTGGCGCAGATTGGTATCACGACCGATCCCAGCGATGGCAAACTGGAACTGGATGCCGACAAACTCACCGCTGCACTGAAAAAAGATGCCAGCGGCGTAGGTGCATTGATTGTTGGCGATGGTAAAAAAACCGGCATCACAACCACCATCGGCAGCAACCTGACCAGTTGGCTTTCGACAACGGGCATTATTAAAGCCGCTACCGATGGCGTTAGTAAAACCCTGAATAAGTTAACTAAAGACTACAACGCCGCCAGCGATCGCATTGATGCGCAGGTCGCGCGCTACAAAGAACAATTTACCCAACTGGACGTTTTAATGACCTCGTTAAACAGCACCAGCAGCTACTTAACGCAGCAGTTCGAAAACAACAGTAATTCCAAGTAATCATTATTCATCGGGAGACAGGTCATGTACGTGGCAAAAGGCACCCAGGCCTATGCACAAATTGGCGTCGAAAGCACCGTAATGAGCGCCAGCCAACAGCAGTTGGTCACCATGCTATTTGATGGAGTGCTGAGCGCACTGGTTAGAGCGCGACTGTTTATGCAGGACAACAATCAGCAAGGCAAAGGCGTCTCTTTGTCAAAAGCGATCAACATCATTGAGAACGGACTGCGGGTGAGTCTTGATGAAGAGAGCAAAGACGAATTAACCCAAAACTTAATTGCTCTTTATAGCTATATGGTCAGGCGTTTGCTGCAAGCCAATTTACGCAACGATGTCTCCGCAGTCGAAGAGGTGGAAGCATTAATGCGTAATATTGCCGATGCCTGGAAAGAGTCTTTACTCTCCCCTTCTTCGATTCAGGACCCAGTCTGATGAACAATGCACCGCATTTGTATTTCGCCTGGCAACAACTCGTCGAAAAAAGCCAGCTCATGTTACGCCTGGCAACGGAAGAACAATGGGACGAACTCATCGCTAGCGAAATGGCGTATGTGAATGCGGTGCAGGAGATCGCACACCTGACTGAAGAGGTTGCCCCGTCCACTACGATGCAGGAGCAGCTCCGCCCGATGCTGCACCTGATTCTCGACAACGAAAGCAAGGTAAAGCAGTTATTACAGATTCGGATGGATGAACTGGCGAAACTGGTCGGTCAGTCATCGGTGCAAAAATCGGTGTTAAGTGCCTATGGCGATCAGGGCGGCTTTGTGCTGGCTCCGCAGGATAACCTCTTTTGAATCTTAATGAGCCGATGGCTCGCGAATAATCCGATTACGGCTACGCTTCTAATATTCCCCTTGAATGGAGTCGAAGAATGCGTAATCCCACGCTGTTACAATGTTTTCACTGGTATTACCCGGAAGGCGGTAAGCTCTGGCCTGAACTGGCCGAGCGCGCAGACGGTTTTAATGATATTGGTATCAATATGGTCTGGTTGCCGCCCGCCTATAAAGGCGCATCGGGCGGCTATTCGGTCGGCTACGACTCCTATGATTTATTTGATCTAGGTGAGTTTGATCAGAAAGGCAGCATCCCTACTAAATATGGTGATAAAGCACAACTGCTGGCCGCCATTGACGCCCTGAAACGTAATGACATTGCGGTGCTGCTGGACGTGGTAGTCAACCACAAAATGGGCGCGGATGAAAAAGAAGCTATTCGCGTGCAGCGTGTAAATGCTGATGACCGTACGCAAATTGACGAAGAAATCATTGAGTGTGAAGGCTGGACGCGTTACACCTTCCCCGCTCGTGCCGGGCAATACTCGCAGTTTATCTGGGATTTCAAATGTTTTAGCGGTATCGACCATATCGAACACCCTGATGAAGATGGCATTTTTAAAATTGTTAACGACTATACCGGAGAAGGCTGGAACGATCAGGTTGATGATGAACTCGGTAATTTCGATTATCTGATGGGTGAGAATATCGATTTTCGCAATCATGCCGTGACGGAAGAGATTAAATACTGGGCGCGCTGGGTGATGGAACAAACGCAATGCGACGGCTTTCGTCTTGATGCGGTCAAACATATTCCGGCATGGTTTTATAAAGAGTGGATCGAACACGTACAGGAAGTTGCGCCAAAGCCGCTGTTTATTGTGGCTGAATACTGGTCGCATGAAGTCGATAAACTGCAAACGTATATTGATCAGGTGGAAGGCAAAACCATGCTGTTTGATGCGCCGCTGCAGATGAAATTCCATGAAGCATCGCGCATGGGTCGCGACTACGACATGACGCAGATCTTCACTGGGACGCTGGTGGAAGCCGATCCTTTTCACGCCGTAACCCTCGTTGCCAACCACGACACCCAACCGTTGCAAGCCCTCGAAGCACCGGTCGAACCGTGGTTTAAACCGCTGGCGTATGCCTTAATTTTGTTGCGGGAAAATGGCGTTCCTTCGGTGTTCTATCCGGACCTCTACGGTGCACATTACGAAGATGTCGGTGGTGACGGGCAAACCTATCCGATAGATATGCCAATAATCGAACAGCTTGATGAGTTAATTCTCGCCCGTCAGCGTTTCGCCCACGGTGTACAGACATTATTTTTCGACCATCCGAACTGCATTGCCTTTAGCCGCAGTGGCACCGACGAATATCCCGGCTGCGTGGTGGTCATGTCGAACGGAGATGATGGCGAAAAAACCATTCATCTGGGAGAGAATTACGGCAATAAAACCTGGCGTGATTTTCTGGGGAACCGGCAAGAGAGCGTAGTGACAGACGAAAACGGCGAAGCGACCTTCTTTTGCAACGGCGGCAGCGTCAGCGTGTGGGTTATCGAAGAGGTGATTTAAATCCATCCCCGGCGGCAAGCCGGGGAGATTTCATTACGGCAGTGGCGTCGGTAACGGCGCTTTATCCAGCGCGGCGGCACACTCTGCCGTCGGGCGATCCACACGCTCCATCGTCATACCATCGTACTCAATGGTGTTACCGTCACGCTCAACCTCGTACAGCTCACGTTTTACGGTAACGTTAGTGAGATCATCAGACATCAATGTCAACTTACCCGGCACGGCAATCCCCCGCTGCCACTGACGGCAATCCAGGGTATCGCCCTCTTTAGTGACAATCAGGCTGCCTATCGCTTCCGGACTGACCAGCGCACGTTGCGGCCCTTTGGTCTGCCAGTAGCCCACCAGCCAGTCCGGCGCGGGGGTTTTCACGACATTGTTATAGTTTTCGACTTCGGCACAGCCCGCCAGCAACATGAGCGCGCCTGCAATTGCGAGTTTTTTCATCATTCGTCCTGCATGAGAAGAAAAGAGGATTGTGGCATTAAAGCTCTGATGTCGCCAGCCTTTCCAGGTTCAGAGAGAAATTTGATCTAACTATTATTTTTGTGAATTATTACCCCGAAAATAAATTTGCATGGTGTATGATTCGCGGCTCTTGTTTCAAACCTTCTGAGTTCAGAGGCTACATTCATGTCATGGCAGCAATTCAAACACGCCTGGTTGATTAAATTCTGGGCACCCATCCCTGCGGTCATCGCGGCGGGTATTCTCTCCACTTACTATTTTGGCATTACTGGCACCTTTTGGGCTGTCACGGGTGAATTTACCCGTTGGGGCGGTCAGCTCCTGCAGCTGTTTGGCGTCCATGCTGAAGAGTGGGGTTATTTTAAAATTATCCATCTGGAAGGATCGCCATTAACCCGCATCGACGGCATGATGATCCTCGGTATGTTTGGCGGCTGCTTTGCTGCTGCGCTGTGGGCCAACAATGTCAAACTACGCATGCCACGCAGCCGTATCCGCATTATGCAGGCCATCATTGGCGGCATTATCGCCGGTTTTGGCGCGCGTCTGGCAATGGGCTGTAACCTGGCGGCGTTCTTTACCGGCATTCCTCAGTTCTCGCTGCATGCCTGGTTCTTTGCCATCGCCACTGCCATTGGTTCATGGTTTGGCGCGCGCTTTACCCTGCTGCCCATCTTCCGTATTCCCGTGAAAATGCAGAAAGTTTCTGCCGCCTCACCGCTGACGCAAAAACCGGATCAGGCGCGGCGTCGTTTTCGTCTCGGGATGCTGGTCTTTTTCGGCATGCTGGGCTGGGCGCTGCTCACGGCGATGAACCAACCAAAACTGGGGCTGGCAATGCTGTTTGGCGTCGGCTTTGGTTTACTGATTGAACGTGCGCAAATCTGCTTTACTTCGGCGTTCCGCGATATGTGGATCACCGGACGTACCCATATGGCGAAAGCAATCATTATCGGTATGGCGGTGAGTGCCATCGGGATCTTCAGTTACGTACAGTTAGGCGTTGAACCTAAAATCATGTGGGCGGGACCAAATGCGGTAATTGGTGGTTTACTTTTTGGTTTTGGCATCGTGCTGGCAGGCGGCTGCGAAACCGGCTGGATGTACCGCGCGGTAGAAGGCCAGGTGCACTACTGGTGGGTCGGTCTGGGCAACGTGATCGGCTCAACGATTCTGGCGTATTACTGGGATGATTTCGCTCCGGCGCTGGCCACCGACTGGGACAAAATCAACCTGCTGAAAACTTTTGGTCCGATGGGAGGCCTGCTGGTGACATATTTGCTGCTGTTTGCTGCGCTGATGTTGATTATCGGCTGGGAAAAACGCTTCTTCCGCTGTGCGGCACCGCAGACTGCTAAGGAGATCGCATGAAAAATATCGTTCCTGATTACCGCCTTGATATGGTGGGTGAACCCTGCCCTTATCCGGCAGTCGCAGCCCTTGAGGCGATGCCGCAATTAAAAAAAGGTGAGATCCTGGAAGTGGTGAGCGACTGTCCGCAGTCGATCAATAATATTCCACTGGATGCGCGTAATCACGGCTACACGGTGCTGGATATTCAGCAAGACGGGCCGACCATTCGTTATTTAATTCAGAAGTAATCCCTCATTCCCGCTGTGGCCCACAGCGGGAACATCGTTACCTCTGACACATAGATTTTACCCGCCCCCTCTCCTATTCTTTTCAGTATGATCTCAGGAGGTTGCTATGTGTGGACGCTTTGCCCAATCCCAAACGCGTGAGGATTACCTTGCGCTTCTCGCGGAAGATATTGAACGCGATATTCCCTACGATCCCGAACCCATTGGCAGATACAATGTCGCGCCGGGAACCAAAGTTCTTCTGCTCAGTGAACGTGATGAACACCTTCATCTGGATCCGGTTTTCTGGGGATATGCTCCCGGATGGTGGGATAAACCGCCGCTGATTAACGCCCGCGTAGAAACTGCCTCAACCAGTCGCATGTTTAAACCGCTCTGGCAACATGGTCGGGCAATCTGTTTTGCCGATGGCTGGTTTGAGTGGAAAAAAGGAGGCGACAAAAAAAGCCTTATTTTATCTATCGCGCTGACGGACAACCTGTTTTTATGGCCGCGATAGGTAGCATACCGTTTGAGCGTGGTGACGAAGCCGAAGGATTTTTGATCGTCACTGCGGCGGCAGATCAAGGTCTGGTAGATATTCATGACCGCCGCCCGCTGGTTCTGTCGCCAGAAGCTGCACGGGAATGGATGCGGCAAGACATTGGTGGTAAAGAAGCCTCAGAAATCGCTACCAGAAGCTGTGTGCCAGCAAACCAGTTCACCTGGCACCCTGTGTCGCGCGCGGTGGGTAATGTCAAAAACCAGGGCGCGGAGTTAATTCAACCTGTTTGTTGACATCCTCCACGCCCTGAATGACGAGGACCCCTGCTACGTTCAGGCTGTCGCCTGAATCATTTCGGTGGGTTCCTGCTTCAACGAGCGGCCTGACTGCACCATCTCTCCACAGGCAAGAACGGCGTGCCCCGCCGCTAAAATGTTACGAGCGCCATTTACATCGGCGTTCGCTGTATATCCACATACCTGGCATCTGAATTTACTTTGTGACAGGCGATTTTCTTTCGCTGTATGACCACAGCACGCGCAACGCTGACTTGTGTACGCTGGCGGAACAGCAAGCACCTGACCGCCACGCCAGAGCTGCTTGTACTCAAGCTGGCGGCGCATTTCATACCAGCCCTGATCCAGTATCGAACGGTTTAAACCTGATTTTGCCCGGACATTGCGCCCCGGCTGGCTGACCGTACCCGCTGCTGACTTTGACATGTTGCTGACCTTCAAATCCTCAATGACTATCATTACGTGGTTTTTGCTGACGGTCGTTGTGACTTTGTGAAGGTAGTCCCTGCGGATATTTGCGATACAGGAATGCAGTCGCTGTATTTTGCGTTTCTGCTTCTGCCAGTTGTTGCTGAATTTGACCTTGCGGCTTAACTGTCGCTGAAGTCTCGCCAGCTTCTTCTGGTTTTTCTGAAAACTGTTTACAGGCTCAAAGACTGTGCCATCTGACAGCGAGGCAAGTTTAGCCACGCCAGCATCCAGCCCGACCATTGATGCTGAAGGGTGAACCGGAGTTGATACTTCACTTTCTGCCTGAATACTGATGTACCACTTACCGCAGGACTGGCTGACAGTGACATTTTTCACAACACCCGTGACCTGACGGCCGTTCCGGTAGCGCATCCAGCCAAGTTTTGGCAGAAAAATACGGCTGTTTTCCTGAGCGAGCTTAACGCCCTGCGGATAGCGGAATGCATCATTCTGTCACCGCTTTTTGAATCAGGGGAACGCCGACCGCTTCTGGAAAAAGTTTTTGCAGGCCTGCTCAGGGTCTTTCAGTGACTGTTGCAATGGCTGTGACGGAGCATCTTTAATCCATTGCGTTTCAGTGGCATTTTTCCACTCAACCAATCAGGAAGCCATTTTCGCGTAAGGGATGTCTTTGTTACCGGCCTTATGATTCTCATTCTGACGTGCCAGAGTACGACTGAAAACGAAACGACATGCGCCTGCGAAGCGCCTCATTTCACGCGCCTGTTGACCACCGGGTCTTAACCGGAATTTGAATACCTGTAGTCGTTTCACAGGGCAAATTATACTTTGGTCTGTGAAAAAAACTGATATCCGACGCGGAAGGCACTGTGTTTTCCTGATGCATGCTCACCGGGTCTTTGTTACCAAGTACCGACGCCAGATTTTTGACCATGACGCGACAGAAAAACTACGTACTTACTTTTCAAATGTATGTGCTGATTTTGAAGCTGAACTGGTTGAAATGGATGGCGAACCAGAGCACGTCCATCTGTTAATTAACTATCCCCCCAAACTGGCGATATCCAGTCTGGTAAACAAACAGCCTCAAAGGCGTATCGGGTAGGTTACTGCGACGGGATCGACCAGATATTGCTGCCAGGTATTACCGCAAAGATGTTTTGTGGCGTCCCGGCTATTTTGCCAGTAGCTGCGGAGGTGCGCCAATATCCGTCATCCGCCAATACATTGAACAACAGCAAACACCTGGTCAGGTGAAAAAACGAGCCTTATATCCCCGCCCTGAAGGACGGGCTTTTACGGTGCACTGGATAAGCCTGGAGATTATCTACACCTGCATGGACATCATTGTACTATGCCCCGTACATGCCCCATCACATCCTCAACATCAAAGTATTAGAACCTTGCAAACCATTATGCGTCTCAGTTTGTCTCATCTATCTTACGCAAAAAAAATAGAACTAATATCAAGCGGCGCTATATTGCGTATTAAATAAAACCACCTCAATTACATTAATAAATCTAAATAAATATCATGCAAATAATTTCCATGGTTATTTTTAGGCTATTTAAATTAAAAAAATAAATTATGAGTCAATCATAAATAACAACCTTTAATATAATTTGACTACCAAATTTATATTCGTTCACAAAATAGTCATGCATTGTGTGCAATAGAAACAGTTCAGATAAAAATAGGGATCTACTTCACAATTTAAATGAGAAACTAAAACTTACATCTTGAAATAATCTCATTGATTGGATGAATATTTGTTGTGCAGTGACATCATTTTTAAATAATAGTTCAAATAAAAGGGCTCACGATGAAAAAATTAACAGTGGCAATTTCTGCTGTAGCTGCATCAGTACTGATGGCGATGTCTGCTCAGGCAGCAGAGATTTACAATAAAGACAGTAACAAGCTGGATCTGTACGGAAAAGTTAATGCTAAGCACTACTTCTCTTCTAACGATGCAGATGATGGCGACACAACTTATGTTCGTCTGGGCTTCAAAGGCGAAACTCAAATCAACGATCAACTGACTGGTTTCGGTCAGTGGGAATATGAATTCAAAGGCAACCGTGCTGAATCTCAAGGTTCTTCCAAAGATAAAACCCGTCTTGCCTTCGCTGGCCTGAAATTCGGTGACTACGGCTCCATCGATTATGGCCGTAACTACGGTGTAGCATACGATATCGGTGCATGGACCGACGTTCTGCCAGAATTCGGTGGCGATACCTGGACCCAAACAGATGTGTTCATGACTGGTCGCACCACAGGTGTTGCAACCTATCGTAACAACGACTTCTTTGGTCTGGTTGATGGTCTGAACTTTGCTGCTCAGTATCAGGGTAAAAATGACCGCACTGACGTAACTGAAGCTAACGGTGATGGTTTCGGTTTCTCCACTACTTATGAGTATGAAGGATTCGGTGTAGGTGCAACCTATGCTAAATCTGACCGCACTAATGATCAGGTTATCTACGGTAACAACAGCCTGAATGCATCTGGTCAAAATGCTGAAGTATGGGCAGCTGGTCTGAAATATGATGCGAACAACATCTATCTGGCTACCACCTATTCTGAAACCCAGAACATGACTGTTTTTGGTAATAACCATATTGCCAACAAAGCACAAAACTTCGAAGTAGTTGCACAATATCAGTTCGACTTCGGTCTGCGTCCGTCCATTGCTTACCTGCAATCTAAAGGAAAAGACTTGGGTGCGTGGGGTGATCAGGACCTGATTGAATATATTGATGTAGGTGCAACCTATTACTTCAACAAAAATATGTCCACTTTTGTTGATTACAAAATCAACCTGATTGATAAGAGCGATTTCACGAAAGCATCTGGCATTGCTACCGATGATATCGTTGCTGTAGGATTGGTTTACCAGTTCTAATCTGATTACTCAAAGATATGTTGTGGGAGGCTTTGCCTCCCCAACATATAAGTGGCGCCCTCAAGCCACTTTCCTTAGAAGCACTATCTTGCTTCTGACTATATAAATTACCCTTTATTTTCTGGGACGTTTCAACGCCCCATTTTTAATAATACTCAGTGAACAATTAACGTATCAATTAGATTTAATAACAACGATATCCGTACCTAACCTGATATCTAATGTCATAAGCATCCCTTTAATTATCCCCTCAACCTCTTGTAAATTTCCCACTCTTGAGCTCCACATAGTCCAAACGCCGGATGCAAAAAAAATCACACGTGCATCTCTGAAATTGTGATGGAGGAAGTGAGTATCAATTATATGTGCTTATAAACGTTCCCGATTGGCACAGAAGTCACCGGATTGTTCAGGCTCCAATAGGTTGAGTATGTCGTATTTATTTTCCAAAATAAAAATCGATGCTGTTGCTCCTTAATAAAATACTTTTACTCTCTGGACGCTTTTCTTAGCTCTCTTGGTGTTATCTTAAAACGATTATGGAACCTTTCAGTAAAACGAGAAGGACACTT
>NZ_JBQZXC010000051.1:0-23923 GCF_053555815.1 Shigella sp. SIG6
TGCTGTTAATATCTTTCTGCCACCAGTAAGGCGAGAATATTTCCAGTTCAATAGCACCATTAAATCCGGCGTTTTCAACCAGCCGACGAATTGACGGAATATTGATGACGCCATCTCCCGGCATACCACGGTCATTGACCAGATCAGTGGTCGGCACTAACCAGTCGGAAACATGAAACGCGAGGATGCGTTTTCCGGCACGCAGGATCTGACTGGCGAGATCCGGATCCCACCAGACGTGATAAACATCCACCGCCACGCCGAGGCCAAACTCACCATCGGGATCGAGTTCATCACACCAGTCCAGCGCCTGACGTAACGTGCACAGGCAAGAGCGATCGGCAGCTGTCATCGGGGGCAGTGGCTCCAGCGCAATTGGCACGCCGACATCTTTCGAATGTGGCAGCAACTGGCGAATCCCTTGTTTCACTTGTTCTCGCGCTTCATATAGATCTTTAGTGCCCGTTGGCAGACCGCCAACCACCTGCATATAACAGGCGGCGTTAAGCACCGCTGCGTCGTCCAGCGCCTGGCGGTTATCATCAATCGCCAGTTTGCGTTCCGCCAGTGTCGGCGCGGTGTAGTAAGTGCTACGGCACAAACCGGAAACGCTCATGTTACTGGCGGCAAGCTGGCGGGTGATTTGCTGGAGATCTTCACCCTGCAACTCCCTGCGCCAGGGGGCAATTGCGCCAATACCGCGTGCGGCGCAGGCATCAATAATGGCGGGTAGCGGCGTTTTATAGCCCAGTGTCGCGGTATTGATACTGAATAAATCCGGGCGTTGTAACAGATCTCTCATGATTCAGCCTCAGAAGCGCGGCATACTTAAGCCGCCGTCGATTGCGACCGCCTGACCACAGGTGTAAATCAGTTTACCTTCCGCCATCGCGCGGACGGTGGAAGCAATATCAGCCGGATAACCCCAACGTCCCCACGGCACCAGACCTTTGGCAATCAGTTCGTCGTAATAAGCCGTTGCCGGAATAGTCATATCAGTTTTGATGAGACCAGGGCGCACTTCATAAACGCCAATTTGTTCATTACAAAGGCGAGCAGCAAACAGACGAGCAGCGGCAGAAACGGCGGTTTTGGCAATGGTGTATTCGCCGCGATTCATCGCCAGCATGATGGCGTTGATGGAACTGACGAAAATAATCGAGCGGTGCGGTAGCTCCGCTTCCGGTTTCGGCTGTGCCAGTAAGCGCTTACTGAATGCCTGAGCAAGGAAGAACGGCGCGCGGGTGTTAATGGCAATGTTTTGATCGAAGCTGTCTGGTTCGAGGTCGAGGAGGTCACCGCGTTTTTTCACTGAAATCCCCGCGTTATTGAGCAGACAGTCCAGCCGCCCCCACTGGTTTTGCGCCGCGTCGAGCATCTCCTCATGCAGAGATAGATCACCGACATCAGCAGGGAAGCAAATCACTTCCACGCCTTCCGCCAAACATTCTTGTTGTGTGATATGCAGTTTTTCTATGCTGTCGGCATCGGGACGATCGTTAATCAGCAGGTTAAACCCGCCACGAGCAAGCTCCTGCGCACAGCCCTTTCCAATACCGCGAGCGGCTCCGGTAATCACGGCAACAGGACGAGTGGATTTCATACAATAGCTCTCTTTTTTGAATTTTGTTTCCTTGGTGATGATTAGCTTGCGATGGGAGGATAAAAAGATCAACCATCTAGTTGGTTGATATGCGATGGCGATCACAGGACATTTGATAACCTGATGAAAGTACAAGTTTTTGCCCTTTTTTCTGAAGCTGAAATCAAATCAGGTTATGATAGTCACCACGAAGAGGTCGTGGGGAAGCGTTATGTATATTGATACCAGCAACGTACAGAGCCTGAAGGAAAAATTGCTGCTATGTGCGGTTAATGAATTTGCCGAATATGGTTATGAAGGGGCCAGAGTAGATAATATTGTAAAGGCAGCAGGGTGTAGTAAACAGACGGTTTATCACCACTTTGGTAATAAAGAAAATTTATTTATCGAAGTGCTGGAATATATCTGGAACGATATTCGACAAAAAGAAAAGGCCCTTGATTTCTCAGATCTTCCACCACAAAAAGCCATTGAGAAAATTATTGATTTTACATGGGATTATTATATTGCTAATCCTTGGTTTTTAAAAATTGTGCATAGTGAAAATCAAAGTAAAGGTGTGCATTATGCAAAATCACAGCGTCTCTTAGAAATTAACCATGCTCACTTGCAGTTAATGGAATCCTTATTGGATGAAGGGAAGAAATACAATATTTTTAATCCAGGTATCGATCCATTGCAGGTGAATATTAATATTGCTGCGCTTGGGGGATATTATTTGATCAACCAGCATACGCTTGGCCTAGTTTATCATATCAGTATGGTTTCCCCCCAGGCACTGGAAGCCAGACGTAAGGTCATCAAAGAGACAATCCTTAGCTGGCTTTTGGTTGACCCTTCATCTACCGCGCACGAATAAAACTGCCATCCGGCTGGCGGGTAAACAGGACCTGTTGATTATTCCCCGTATCAATGGTTAAGCCCGTCACCACGCCGCTGGCGTTCTGGCGGATTTTCACCATCTGCCCATTTTGCAAATTACTCAGCGGCTTACCCGCGCCTTCTACCTGCGCCATTGCATAGACATCGGTAGCGGGCAGTCCGTGGTCGCGGAACAGCTGCGCCATCGTTTTACCGGGTTCGACACGGTAAGAGCGCCATTGATTATCAATTCCGCTATCTGGCTGGAATGGTTGCGTTTGGGTAGTTTGCGGCTGTTCTTCTGTCGGCGGTTGTGATTGCGACTGAATATCTAACTGCGCTTCACGCGTCACCACCGGCGCGTTGGGCGTATCATCAGATGGAAGCAGAAATCCGACCACCAATACAATGGCGGCAATAATGATCCCCCGACGATGCATCGGCGGCGGCGGGTCCATGAAGCGAAAATTGTCCGGCGCGTGCCAGACTTTCTCCAGGGTTGGTTTTAGTTCAAAGCGCCCGGGCATGGTTTCCTCCTGCTCCACGTCTTGTTCCTCAATCATAGCCTATGAATAAGCTAACGCTATGATGTCCGTGGTAAACCCGCCTTTATTATATTCATACGGGATATTGCTATTGTTTCTTTTTCCCCGGGATTTGTCATCATTCCTGCGACAAAGTTTTACCCAAAGAAGTGTGGCTGATATGCTGCCCGCTACTTTTATACCCTAAGAAAGGAAATACGATGACCACCCCAACTTTTGACACCATCGAAGCGCAAGCAAGCTACGGCATTGGTTTGCAGGTAGGGCAACAACTGAGTGAATCTGGCCTGGAAGGGCTGCTGCCAGAAGCACTGGTTGCAGGTATTGCCGATGCGCTGGAAGGCAAACATCCGGCTGTGCCGGTTGATGTGGTGCATCGCGCGCTGCGTGAAATCCACGAACGCGCCGATGCCGTTCGTCGTCAGCGTTTCCAGGCGATGGCTGCTGAAGGTGTGAAATACTTGGAAGAAAACGCCAAAAAAGAAGGTGTGAATAGCACCGAATCTGGCCTGCAATTCCGCGTGATCAACCAGGGTGAAGGCGCAATTCCGGCACGTACCGACCGCGTTCGTGTTCATTACACCGGTAAACTGATCGACGGCACCGTGTTTGACAGCTCCGTTGCTCGTGGTGAACCCGCTGAATTCCCGGTTAATGGCGTGATCCCTGGCTGGATTGAAGCACTGACTCTGATGCCGGTAGGTTCTAAATGGGAACTGACTATCCCGCAGGAACTGGCATATGGCGAGCGCGGCGCAGGTGCATCCATCCCTCCGTTCAGCACCCTGGTGTTTGAAGTCGAACTGCTGGAAATCCTCTAAGCAGCGCATTCTGTTCCCCTCGAACCAGAGGGGAGCAGGCATTCAGCAATAAACCCTTCAGTTTGCCAAACGGCGCTATTTTGTGTTGCAAAGACCCCGTAAGCGTGTATTTTTGTGAGCTGTTTCGCGTTATCACCGTGATATGACACTCACTTTAAACATAAAATTAACATTAGATCTAAATCTTAGTATTCATCCCGCGTATTGTTACCTAATATCGATGAGTCCCGATACAGATTCGTCGTATCATAGACTGACTAAAGGCCGTAGAGCCTGAACAACACAGACAGGTACAGGAAGAAAAAACATGGTAGATCAGGTAAAAGTCGTTGCCGATGATCAGGCTCCGGCTGAACAGTCGCTACGGCGCAATCTCACAAACCGACATATTCAGCTTATTGCCATTGGCGGTGCCATTGGTACTGGGTTGTTTATGGGGTCCGGCAAAACGATTAGCCTTGCCGGGCCGTCGATCATTTTCGTTTATATGATCATTGGTTTTATGCTCTTTTTCGTGATGCGGGCAATGGGGGAATTGCTGCTTTCGAATCTGGAATACAAATCTTTTAGTGACTTCGCTTCCGATTTACTGGGGCCGTGGGCGGGATATTTCACCGGCTGGACTTACTGGTTCTGCTGGGTTGTAACCGGTATGGCAGACGTGGTGGCGATCACGGCTTATGCTCAGTTCTGGTTCCCCGATCTCTCCGACTGGGTCGCCTCGCTGGCGGTGATAGTGCTGCTGCTGACGCTCAACCTTGCCACCGTGAAAATGTTCGGTGAGATGGAGTTCTGGTTTGCGATGATCAAAATCGTCGCCATCGTGTCGCTGATTGTCGTCGGCCTGGTCATGGTGGCGATGCACTTTCAGTCACCGACCGGTGTGGAAGCGTCATTCGCGCATTTGTGGAATGACGGCGGCTGGTTCCCGAAAGGTTTAAGTGGCTTCTTTGCCGGATTCCAGATAGCGGTTTTCGCTTTCGTGGGGATTGAGCTGGTAGGTACAACAGCTGCGGAAACCAAAGATCCGGAGAAATCACTGCCACGCGCGATTAACTCCATTCCGATCCGTATCATTATGTTCTACGTCTTCGCGCTGATTGTGATTATGTCCGTGACACCGTGGAGTTCGGTAGTCCCGGAGAAAAGCCCGTTCGTTGAGCTGTTTGTGTTGGTAGGTTTGCCTGCGGCTGCCAGCGTGATCAACTTTGTGGTGCTGACCTCTGCGGCGTCTTCCGCTAACAGCGGTGTCTTCTCTACCAGCCGTATGCTGTTTGGTCTGGCGCAGGAAGGTGTTGCGCCGAAAGCGTTCGCTAAACTTTCTAAGCGCGCAGTACCCGCGAAAGGGTTGACCTTCTCGTGTATCTGTCTGCTCGGCGGCGTGGTGATGTTGTATGTGAATCCTAGCGTGATTGGCGCGTTCACGATGATTACAACCGTTTCCGCGATTCTGTTTATGTTCGTCTGGACGATTATCCTTTGCTCGTACCTGGTGTACCGCAAACAGCGTCCTCATCTGCATGAAAAGTCGATCTACAAGATGCCGCTCGGCAAGCTGATGTGCTGGGTATGTATGGCGTTCTTTGTGTTCGTGGTCGTGTTGCTGACACTGGAAGATGACACTCGCCAGGCGCTGCTGGTTACCCCGCTGTGGTTTATCGCGCTGGGGTTGGGCTGGCTGTTTATTGGTAAGAAGCGGGCTGCTGAACTGCGGAAATAACCGCATTATCATGCTGGATGGCGCAATGCCATCCAGCTTTTAGATCACTCACCCGCTAGGGCGCGTGGGAACAGTACATTGTTTTCCAGACTGATGTGATCCATCAGGTCATCAATCAGTTCATTAATGCCGTTATACATCGCTTTCCAGGTGGTGCAGGCTTCTGGCGGCGGTGTGACGTTATTGGTAGTGTGTTTGATCACTTCCAGCAGTTCGCCCGCTTCATCGTGCTCGCTTTCCATTACGCTGATTGGCCCCATTGCCTGGCTGCCCATGCCTTGTTTGATCATCGGGAAGAGGATCTGCTCTTCTTTCATCATGTGGCTGGAAAGCTCTTCATGCAGCATGGTCAGGTATTTTGTCAGCCCTTTTGGCACGCTCGGTTTGTCGGCGTGAACGCGCTCGACTTTAGTCGCTTGCAGGATCAGCTCCGGCAGCTGCTCGCGGTGACGATCGTGGTAGCGCACGATGATATGGTCAATGATTTCTGCCAGCGGGGCGCTACGCCAGTCTTTCTCAATCGGTTGTTCAGCAAGCTTTGCCAGTTCAGCTTCAATGACCTCAACATCCAGTTCTTTACGTGCCGCCGCGCGCGCCAGCGTCTGCTTACCGCCACAGCAGTAATCCATATCATATTTACGAAACAGAGCCGAAGCGCGAGGGATAGAGAGCGCCAGTTCACCTAAAGGTTGGTCGCGATAAGCCATAGCTGATACCTCATTCTTAATAAGATAAGATGTATTTTAAATACACCTTTAAGGCAAAAGCTATAACCCTTACGTAGCAGAGGCTTATTTAACTCACTGCCAGCATGTCAACTTTCTGAGACAGATTCAGTTAAAGGTTTTTCTGGTTTTGCTCTGACCGCGATGACCACGCCAATCACTAACAGCGCGATACCGCTCAGCGTCATTAGCGGCGGCATTTGCTGGCGGAGTAAAAAGGTGTACAGCAAACCTGCCAGCGTTTCGAAAACAATCAGCGGCCCGAGAATCACTGTCGGTAATCGCTGGCTGGCGACGTTCCAGCAGAGTGCGCCAACCCATGAGCAAAGCACGGCTATCGCAACCATCAGACTAATAAACACCAGCGGACGGGGGCCAAAAGGTAAGGAGAAGTCCGGCGTTTGTATATTCAGCCAGTAACAGGCGACGAGATAGCCGATGAGAGAAACCGGCAGCGTGACCAGCGCCTGCGCCGTCGCCCACATCATCGGATGTTTGTCGGGATTTTCCCGCAACCAGCGGGCGTTGCGCAGGGCATACCATGCCCAGCAGACCACGGAAACTAACGCTAGCACGATGCCAGAGGTATAACGTGCCCAGTCAAAATCGGGGAGTCCGTGGTTTAACTCAGCAATATTCACACTCGCCAGGCCGATGCCAATACAAATCAGTGCCGGGGCGAGTTTTCCCCACGCGAGTTTGCCGTCGCGCTGGCTATAAAGCAGATTGGCAAAGACAGGAATCACCACCGGCAGGGTGCCGATAATCATCGTGGAAACAGGCGCGCCAGTACGTTGAATGGCACTGGCAAGGCAGAAGTAATAAATGAGGTTGCCCATCATAGTGAGCATCAAGGCGGTAAGCCAGTCCCGACGCGCCAACTGACGCAGACGCACGCGTCCCAGCCAGACAATGGGTAGCGCAATTAACCCTAACGCCAGATAACGCCCCATCGACTGCAACATCGCCGGGTATTCCGGCACGATCAACGGCCCGACAAAAATAAGCCCCCACATCAACCCTGCTAACAGGGCGTACAGCACGCCGCTAATCATTACTGGCATCCATTGGTCTGTCAGAAGAAACGTTCAGGAAGCAGACATGATTGCTCCCGGCATCCCGTCATTATCAGAGAGGATGCGGGAGGATGCCACTTTAATTAACTAGTTATTAACATTAAAAAGATGGCTTACGCTTTCGGCTAACGTTGTCGTTGGGCGGCCAATCAATTTGCTAAGCGTTTTGCTGTTATCAAACAGACCACCTTTCGATGCGCCAACGTCAGAATCCGCCAGCATATCCGCCAGTCCGTCGGGCAGTCCGACGCTTTTCAGTGCCGCGGCGAAATCGGCTTCGCTCAGATTTTGATAGGTAACCTGTTTGCCGCTCTGTTTGGTCAGCTCTGCCGCTAACTGTGTCAACGTCCAGGCACTATCGCCCGCCAGTTCGTAAACCTTGCCTTCGTGACCGGCTTCGCTAATCACGCGTGCCGCAGATGTCGCATAATCTGCCCGCGTTGCTGAGGCGATTTTGCCATCGCCCGCCGCACCGATAAATACGCCGTGTTCCAGTGCTGCCGGGGCGCTGGCGAGGTAGTTTTCGCTGTACCAGCCGTTGCGCAGCAGGGTGTAAACGATGCCAGAATCAGCCAGCATTTTCTCCGTCTCGATGTGCTCATCGGCGAGGCCGAGCGGGGAGGTATCTGCATGTAGCAGGCTGGTATAAGCGATAAATTTCACGCCAGCCGCCTTTGCGGCATTAATAACATTACGATGCTGCGGGGCACGTTGACCCACTTCGCTGGAAGAGATCAGCAGTAGTTTTTCCACTCCCTGAAGTGCAGATGTCAGTGCGGCTTCATCGCTGTAGTCAGCCTGACGCACGGTAATGCCTTGTGCTGCCAGGGCCTGGGCTTTTGCCGGATTACGAACGATAGCCACTATTTGGCTGGCAGGAACCGTTTTCATCAAGGATTCAATAATATAGTGACCAAGTTGGCCAGTGGCACCAGTAATAGCGATCATGGGAAGTCTCCATCGTTTTGTCTTGTGTTTAAATACGCTAACACCTAAACTTACTTTTAGTAAGTACGTACAAAAAGGTAAGTATGAAATGAGTCAGGTTAGCCTGTCACAACAACTGAAAGAGGGTAATCTCTTTGCGGAACAGTGCCCGTCGCGCGAGGTGTTGAAACACGTCACCAGCCGTTGGGGGGTGTTGATTCTGGTGGCGCTACGCGAAGGTACTCATCGCTTTAGCGACCTGCGGCGCAAAATCGGTGGGGTGAGTGAAAAGATGCTTGCGCAGTCGTTACAGGCGTTAGAACAGGATGGTTTTCTTAACCGTATCGCGTATCCGGTGGTGCCGCCGCATGTGGAATATAGCCTCACGCCGCTGGGCGAGCAGGTGAGCGAAAAGGTTGCTGCACTGGCGGACTGGATTGAGTTGAATTTGCCCGAGGTGTTGGCGGTGCGGGATGAACGTGCGGCATAACTGCCGGATGCGCTGCGCTTATCCGGTCTACGGTTCATGGCTTGTAGGGTGGATAAGATACGGCAGCATCGCATCCGCCAATAAATGCCGGATGCGGTTGATTTATAGGCCGAAAAAGAAGTGTTTTACTTACTCAAATCCACCTGATAAATCGCAAACCCGATATCATCGGTCGCGACTTTATTCATCGGATACTGCCCTTTCTCTTTAATAAACGCTGCGGCTTTATCTGACGGGGAAGTTTCGAAACGGATATCCAGTTTCTTATCGGCAGCTATCGGTGCTAAACGCCAGTTGTTATCTGCCGCCGGATGAATTTCCCCCGCACGTTTCGACTCATCAGCAATCCACGCTGCCAGCACCGAGCGGTTCTCATCCGGTGAAGCAAAAGCGATATGGCTGTCGCCCGTACCGGCAAATTTGCCGCCGTAAGCGCGATAGTTATTGGTGGCAACCAGGAACATAGCGTTCGGATCAATCGGCTTGCCATTAAAGGTCAGGTTCTTAATCCGCTCTGCATTGGCATTAATCATCTGGCACTCGCCGTCATAGCGGGCGGGTTGGGTAACATCAATCTGATAATTCACACCATCAATAACATCAAAGTTATAAGTGCGGAAACCATCCCAGTTGATGAGTGACTGTGGTTTCGTGCTGTTAGGAGCAATCTGGTTAAACTGTCCGGCGGAGCACTCCAGCCACTCTTTCACCTCTTTACCGCTGGCTTTCACTACAATCAGCGTATTGGGGTAGAGATAAAGATCGGCGGCATTACGGAAGGTCAACTGGCCTTTTTCCACCTCCACATAGCTTGCCGGGTCATTTTTGCGACCACCAACTTTAAACGGTGCGGCAGCTGAAAGCACCGGCAGTTTTGCCAGATCCGGATCGCCCTGAATGTAATGTTCGACATACGCTTTTTGCGCGTTGTTCACGACTTGCACGGTCGGATCGTCCTGCACCAGCGCCAGATAGCTATACATATTGTCGGCAGATTTACCGATTGGCTTGCTGACGAACTGGCGTGTGGCATCGTGATCGGCTTTGAGTGTTTCTACCAGCTTGCTGTCTTCCGCCGCGAGGGATTTTTTATTGGCGATGTCGTAAATCGGCCGTGCTTCCGCTTTCGCCTGCGTCACCTGCCATTTACCGCTGTCATTACTGAGTTGTAAGTCGACCACCCCAAGATGATCGCCCCACATGCCCGGCATTACCGCCGGAACACCATTCAGCGTGCCTTTGGTGATATCAGCCCCTTCGATATCAGCAAAATCTTTACCCGGGAAAACGGCGTGAGCATGGCCAAACATAATGGCGTTAACGCCCGGAATTTCACTGAGGTAATAAACTGAGTTTTCCGCCATTACTTTATACGGATCGGCAGACAGCCCGGAATGCGCCAGAACGACAATGACATCGGCACCTTTCTCGCGCATTTCAGGCACGTATTTGCGCACGGTTTCGGTAATATCATTCACCGTCACTTTTCCGGATAAATTAGCTTTATCCCAGCCCATGATTTGCGGCGGCACGACGCCAATATAGCCAATCTTCAGCGTCTGTTTTTTTCCGTCTTTATCGACCACTTCGGTATCTTTAATTAAATACGGTGTAAACATTGGCTGTTTGGTTCTGGCGTCAATGACGTTGGCATTTACATAAGGGAATTTCGCTCCCGCCAGCGCATTTTTCAGGTAATCCAGACCGTAGTTAAATTCATGATTGCCGAGTGTACCGACCGTATAATCCAGCGTATTCAGCGCCTTATAAACCGGATGAACATCACCTGCTTTTAATCCTTTCGCCGACATGTAATCGGCCAGCGGACTCCCCTGAATCAAATCGCCGTTATCGACCAGTACGCTGTTTTTCACTTCATTGCGGGCATCGTTAATCAGGCTTGCCGTACGTACCAGTCCGAATTTTTCCGTGGCGGTGTCTTTGTAATAATCGAAATCCATCATGTTGCTATGCAGATCAGTGGTTTCCATGATACGCAGATCGACCGTCGCTGCATTCACACTGGCGGCAATCAGCGTGGCCAGGAGCGTTGCGCTAAACTTAATCATCAGGGACATCCTTTTATCATCGGGAATACGAAAGAAAAGGGAGAATAAACGCCTTACTTATAGAACAGTGAAGAATGCCACAATTTTACGCTTTGAAAATGATGACACTATCACAGTTGGCGCATTCATTAACGATAGGGTATAAGTAAAACAATAAGTTAACACCGCTCACAGAGACGAGGTGGAGAAATGTTAGATCAAGTATGCCAGCTTGCACGGAATGCAGGCGATGCCATTATGCAGGTCTACGACGGGACGAAACCGATGGACGTCGTCAGCAAAGCGGACAATTCTCCGGTAACGGCAGCGGATATTGCCGCTCACACCGTTATCATGGACGGTTTACGTACGCTGGCACCGGATATTCCGGTCCTTTCTGAAGAAGATCCTCCCGGTTGGGAAGTCCGTCAGCACTGGCAGCGTTACTGGCTGGTAGACCCGCTGGATGGTACTAAAGAGTTTATTAAACGTAATGGCGAATTCACCGTTAACATTGCGCTCATTGACCATGGCAAACCGATTTTAGGTGTGGTGTATGCGCCGGTAATGAACGTAATGTACAGCGCGGCAGAAGGCAAGGCCTGGAAAGAAGAGTGCGGTGTGCGCAAGCTGATTCAGGTCCGCGATGCGCGCCCGCCGCTGGTGGTTATCAGCCGTTCCCATGCAGATGCGGAGCTGAAAGAGTATCTGCAACAGCTTGGCGAACATCAGACCACGTCCATCGGCTCTTCGCTGAAATTCTGCCTGGTGGCGGAAGGACAGGCGCAGCTGTACCCGCGCTTCGGACCAACGAATATTTGGGACACCGCCGCTGGACATGCTGTGGCTGCAGCTGCCGGAGCGCACGTTCACGACTGGCAGGGTAAACCGCTGGATTACACTCCGCGCGAGTCGTTCCTGAATCCGGGGTTCAGAGTGTCCATTTACTAAATTCAGATGGCAGAAACAGTGTATTTCCTGATTCTGCCATCCTGATTTATCCCAACCTAAAAAGTTATAAATAAAAAGAGATTGTATTTAAAGTGCAAAAATTCAATTGCTAATAAGTTACATTTTAATAATGAGCGTTTTTTGATAGTTTACTTCTATAATGAGATATTTAATGGCGACATAAAATAACCAAATAAAATAAGGTAGCCATATGTTACCCAGGATCAGACACAATAATTTTATTGGTGCGGTGGAGTTATTTGTAAAGTCATCGCATACAAAAACACATTCAAACAATTTTTTTTAATAATATTCAGCATGCATTTAAGAAAAAAGATTGGGTTTCGAATTATGATAGTCTGTTAACTTTGCGGGAGTCCTTTCGTTGCGCAACACAGATTGATAAAAATAGTTATCAAGTGCTTTCATCAAAAAATGAAACTGTTAATGCCATGGATAATTTTCTTATCAGTTTCAGCCTTAAAGATAACGGTGCTGAATATACAATGACATTGCGAGGCAGTGGGTTTGAATACGAAGAAATTCCCATAACAATAAATGAGTATAACTCATTCATGGATTTCAAAAACCGCGAGTTTCCGTTAGAACAAAACAGAAGATTGTATGCCTGTGATATTTTGCAGAAAAAACAGTCTGACATACCAAAAAGGATTAAAGGTTATATTCGCCAAGCGTTTGGTGACGTATCTTTCGGTTATGCCTTATTGGAGGATGTAGTAAGCAAATTAAAACGGGGTAAATTTGAACTCCAAATACCAGGCGGTGGAATTAAAGAATGCGATGGATGGTATATTTACGAAAAAATAATTGATGATAATTTTGCCATAGTCATAGAATCTTTGGGCTTTGCGCTTAAAATCTATGGAGGGGATGAACGTTTTCGTAATGGTTCCTCTGTTGTTTTGGAGGATGAAGATTACTCTCTTATTTATAATTTTCTGGTTAATGCAGGTTGCCAACAAGTCGAATTAGCCGAACAAGTGGATGCGATAGTAAGTGCGAATCTGGCCGCAGATAGTAATATTACCAAAGAAAAGATTTGCGAGAAATATAAATCGACCATTGAGGCGTTTAAAAAAGAGCAACTAGCGTTACCAGTATTAGTTCGGTGTAAGAACTCAGAGACTTAATTCCCCTATCCCATAGATAACGATAGGGGAAAATTATTTTTCCAGAATTTATGTTATTGCCATTATTTGAGCAACTTTTGCAGCAGGTCCATCACTTGCTGCACCTCTTCCGGTGTGAGCGCCCCGTCTTTGGCCCATTGCACGCGACCGTCTTTATCCAGCACCACTACAGCGGAACTTTCTTCATCCAGCTGCCAGGCACCGCGCGCGACGCCATTGCTATCGACAATAAACTGCGACCAGGGATAAAGCTTTTTATTACTCTCCAGACTGCTGCGCACAAACATGCCGGAACCCGGAATCGCGTCGTCGGTGTTAACAATGGTGGTGGTCTGGTAACGATCGTGCGGTAACTTCGCTGATTTAATCGCTTCAATCAGCGTCGCGTTTTTCTCTTTTGCAGAGGTGCGACCAGCAATATGTTGCAGTACTCGCACTTTTCCCACTAACTGCGCGCTGTTCCAGGTTTTGTAGCTAAACTGATCTTTATCAAGCACCAACTCGCCCCGATCGGTAATGCCAATCGGCGGCACTCGCTGACCGATTTCGAACTGATGTGCGGAAGCCATCATCGGCAACAGCAGGCAGGTGAGTGCCAGAATCTTGCGTAGGGTCATGGTGTTTCCTTCTTATGATATGCAGGTGATCCGACCACTTGGGTCTGAGTTTTAATCATATGTGCTATTTATCGAATTTCCCGCAAGTGTGATGCCAGTTTGCGGTCAAGCGCACAAATCATATGAAAAATGAATGCTTATACTGAAGACCGCGCTTCGGTAAAAAGATAATTCTGAATAATTGTAACCTTTAGGTAAAAAAAGTTATACGCGGTGGAAACATTGCCCGGATAGTCTATAGTCACTAAGCATTAAAATTTGCGCCTCATAATAGTTGGGCCGATTGTGGCACCGCACAGGCGTAATACTCAGCAGGAGATAACAATGAAAATTTTCCAACGGTACAACCCACTTCAGGTGGCGAAGTACGTAAAGATCCTGTTCCGTGGACGGTTATACATCAAGGACGTTGGCGCTTTTGAATTTGATAAGGGTAAGATTCTTATCCCAAAAGTGAAGGATAAGCTGCATTTGTCAGTGATGTCCGAAGTTAACCGTCAGGTTATGCGTCTGCAAACAGAGATGGCTTAACCAAAGTGCTATGCAGTAATAAGACGGCTCCTGATTCAGGAGCCGTTGATGTTTCTGGGGGTTACGCGACGCTTTCTTCTTTATCTTTAGCGTCAGGCAGTTTTGGCGAAAGGGCGGTGGCCTTGCTGTCGATCCGGGTCACCAGCAGCTGGTCGATGCGGTAGTTATCGATATCCACCACTTCAAATTTGTAGCCGGCGAATTTCACCGAATCGGTGCGTTTCGGGATCTTACGCAGCATAAACATCATAAAGCCGCCGATGGTTTCGTAGTTGCCCGACTGCGGGAACTCGTCAATATCCAGCACGCGCATGACGTCGTCAATTGGGGTGCCGCCGTCAATCAGCCATGAGTTCTCATCACGGGCGACAATCTGCTCTTCCAGCCCCTGACCGACCAGATCGCCCATCAGCGTGGTCATCACGTCGTTGAGGGTGATGATCCCCACCACCAGCGCGTACTCGTTCATGATCACCGCGAAGTCTTCACCTGCGGTTTTAAAACTTTCCAACGCCTCTGAAAGGGTTAACGTATCCGGCACAATCAGCGTGTTGCGAATTTGTACGCCGCTGTTCAGTGCCAGGCTTTGGTTAGCCAGCACGCGGTTCAGCAGGTCTTTAGAATCGACATAACCGATGATGTGGTCAATATCTTCATTACAGACGAGGAACTTAGAGTGCGGATGTTCCGCCACCTTATTCTTCAGGCTTTGCTCATCTTCGTGGAGATCAAACCAAATCACGTTTTCACGCGGTGTCATTGAAGACGGAACGGTACGGGATTCCAGCTCAAAGACGTTTTCAATCAGCTCGTGTTCCTGTTTACGTAACACGCCCGCCAGCGCACCGGCTTCCACTACCGCGTAGATGTCATCAGAAGTGATGTCATCTTTACGTACCATTGGCAGTTTGAAAATACGGAAGATCATGTTCGCCAGGCCGTTGAAGAACCACACCAGCGGGGTGCAAACGTACAGGCAGAAGCGCATCGGGTTGATGATACGCAAAGCCACCGCTTCTGGCGCAATCATACCGATGCGTTTCGGGGTTAAATCCGCAAACAGGATAAACATGCCAGTCACTAACGAGAAAGAGAGAATAAAGCTCAGTTGCTCAGAGAGCTCTGCCGACATATAGCGGGAGAACAGGCTGTGAAAAGCTGGAGAAAATGCCGCATCACCGACGATACCGCCGAGAATCGCCACTGCGTTCAGACCGATTTGGACCACGGTAAAGAACATGCCGGGATTTTCCTGCATATTCAGAACGCGTTGGGCATTTATATTGCCTTCATCAGCCAGCAGTTTAAGTTTGATTTTGCGTGAGGCGGCAAGCGAGATCTCGGACATCGAGAAGAACGCACTTACAGCGATCAAGCAGAGTATGACTAAAATACTGTTTAACATATCTTATCCGACCTTTCAGGCCAGATCCTCGGAAGGGAAAGTTGATTAATTTGTGTGAAATACACATTGAAAGCCGATTCGAAGAAAGTGAACCGGCATTTTCAGTGGCTAGTATAGCGTAAGGTACTGTAAAGTCGCCAGAGGGTTAAAATTCAGACTGCTGATAAATGCAATACTGCCTGATGCGCTATGCCGATCAGGCCTACGCAGTCCTTGCAATATATTGAATTTGGACGATTTTGTAGGCCTGGTAAGTCGTTTAAGCCGCATCAGGCATAGACAAAGAGCACTTTATCAACAAACTACATTTGTACCCGTAACGCTATGCTTCCGGCGGCAGACAGACGCCAATTCCGCCAATTCCACAGTAACCATATGGGTTTTTATGCAGATATTGCTGGTGGTCATCTTCGGCATAATAAAACGGTGTGGCGTTAGCGATTTCCGTGGTGATGTGACGATCGTCATCGGCGGCAAGCATCGCCGCCTGAAAACGTTCCAGACTGGCGCGAGCTGCGGCATCCTGTTCTGGGGTCAGCGGATAAATTGCTGAACGATACTGCGTGCCGTGGTCATTGCCCTGACGCATTCCCTGGGCGGGATCGTGATTCTCCCAAAATACCTGTAGCAACTGCTCATAGCTGATGACGGAAGGATCGTAAACAATGCGTACCGCTTCGGCATGACCCGTATCACCGGAGCACACTTCCCGATAAGTCGGATTTGGCGTATAGCCGCCGGTATAGCCTGCGGCGGTGCTGTAAACGCCGGGTAACTGCCAGAACAGACGCTCCACACCCCAGAAACAACCCATCGCAAAAATGGCAATCTCCATTCCGTCAGGTACATTGGTCATTGAGTGACCGTTGACCGCATGCAGCGTGGCTACGGGCATCGGGGTGTTACGTCCAGGCAGGGCATCGGCGGGGGAAACCAGATGCTTTTTATCAAATAAACTCATGGTGTCGCTCTCCCGAAAATCGGTCATTGGGGTTAAGGTTGTAACAAGAGGTGTATTTGCACACAATAACCACCGTGAATAGGTCTAAAGTAAAACATAAGAAATATTTGGGGTTTAGTCTGCTTTTTAATCCATATTACTGGATTTTTGTTAAGCCGTTTAACGGCGTTCCAGGGGCAGGAAAAAAGGATATTCAGGAGAAAATGTGCGCTATATCCGACAGTTATGCTGTGTAAGCTTACTCTGCTTAAGCGGATCTGCCGTCGCCGCGAACGTCCGTCTACAGGTCGAGGGGTTATCGGGACAGCTGGAAAAGAACGTTCGTGCGCAGCTTTCTACGATTGAAAGTGATGAAGTGACGCCAGACCGTCGCTTTCGCGCACGCGTCGATGATGCCATCCGTGAAGGTCTGAAAGCGCTGGGTTATTACCAGCCGACCATTGAATTTGATCTCCGTCCACCGCCAAAGAAAGGGCGGCAGGTATTGATCGCCAAAGTCACGCCAGGTGTGCCGGTGTTAATTGGCGGCACCGATGTGGTATTGCGCGGCGGCGCGCGGACCGATAAAGACTATTTGAAATTGCTCGATACTCGCCCGGCTATTGGTACGGTACTGAACCAGGGCGATTATGAAAATTTCAAAAAGTCCTTAACCAGTATTGCGTTGCGTAAAGGTTATTTCGATAGCGAATTTACCAAAGCGCAGCTGGGCATTGCGCTCGGCCTGCATAAAGCCTTCTGGGATATTGATTATAACAGTGGCGAACGTTACCGCTTTGGGCATGTGACCTTTGAAGGATCACAAATCCGCGATGAATACCTGCAAAATCTGGTGCCGTTTAAAGAGGGCGATGAGTATGAATCGAAAGATCTGGCGGAACTGAACCGCCGACTTTCTGCTACCGGCTGGTTTAACTCGGTGGTGGTGGCTCCACAATTTGATAAAGCGCGCGAAACGAAAGTATTACCATTGACGGGCGTGGTTTCGCCGCGAACAGAAAACACCATCGAAACCGGGGTCGGTTACTCTACGGACGTGGGACCGCGCGTGAAAGCGACGTGGAAAAAGCCGTGGATGAACTCATACGGTCACAGTTTGACCACCAGTACCAGTATTTCCGCGCCGGAACAGACCCTCGACTTCAGCTATAAAATGCCGCTGCTGAAGAATCCACTGGAACAATATTATTTGGTGCAGGGCGGTTTTAAGCGCACTGACCTGAACGATACCGAATCTGACTCCACTACGCTGGTGGCTTCTCGCTACTGGGATCTCTCCAGCGGCTGGCAGCGTGCCATTAACCTGCGCTGGAGCCTCGACCACTTTACCCAGGGTGAAATTACCAACACCACGATGCTGTTTTATCCTGGGGTGATGATTAGCCGCACGCGTTCTCGTGGTGGCCTGATGCCAACCTGGGGCGACTCGCAACGCTACTCTATCGACTACTCCAACACGGCCTGGGGTTCAGATGTCGATTTCTCCGTTTTCCAGGCGCAGAACGTCTGGATCCGCACACTGTACGATCGCCATCGCTTTGTGACACGTGGCACGCTGGGCTGGATTGAAACCGGTGATTTCGACAAAGTACCGCCGGATCTGCGTTTCTTCGCCGGGGGCGATCGCAGTATTCGCGGCTACAAATACAAATCTATCGCCCCGAAATACGCCAACGGTGACCTGAAAGGGGCCTCGAAGTTGATAACCGGATCGCTGGAATACCAGTACAACGTGACCGGAAAATGGTGGGGCGCGGTGTTTGTCGATAGTGGCGAAGCGGTAAGCGATATTCGCCGCAGCGACTTTAAAACCGGTACCGGGGTCGGCGTACGCTGGGAATCGCCGGTCGGGTCAATCAAACTCGATTTTGCCGTACCGGTCGCGGATAAAGACGAACACGGGGTACAGTTTTACATCGGTCTGGGGCCAGAATTATGAGTTTATGGAAAAAAATCAGCCTCGGCGTGGTTATCGTTATCTTACTGTTGCTGGGATCGGTGGCGTTTCTGGTGGGCACCACCAGCGGCCTGCATCTTGTATTTAAAGCGGCGGATCGCTGGGTGCCAGGACTGGATATTGGCAAGGTCACCGGCGGCTGGCGCGATCTCACCTTGTCTGACGTTCGTTATGAGCAGCTAGGCGTGGCGGTAAAAGCGGGTAATCTGCATCTGGCGGTCGGTCTTGAGTGCCTGTGGAACAGTAGCGTTTGTATTAATGACTTGGCGCTGAAAGACATTCAGGTCAACATCGACAGTAAAAAAATGCCTCCTTCTGAACAGGTTGAAGAAGAGGAAGATAGCGGTCCGCTGGATCTCTCCACGCCGTATCCCATCACCCTGACACGGGTGGCGCTGGACAACGTCAACATCAAGATTGATGACACCACGGTGTCGGTGATGGACTTCACCTCCGGCCTGAACTGGCAGGAGAAAACCCTGACCCTGAAACCGACGTCGCTGAAAGGCCTGCTGATTGCTCTGCCGAAAGTGGTGGAAGTGGCGCAGGAAGAAGTGGTCGAACCGAAAATTGAAAATCCGCAGCCGGAGGAAAAGCCGCTCGGCGAAACGCTGAAAGATCTCTTTTCTCGCCCGGTATTGCCGGAAATGACCGACGTGCATTTGCCGCTTAACCTGAACATTGAAGAGTTTAAGGGCGAGCAGCTGCGCGTGACGGGCGACACGGACATCACCGTGCGCACCATGCTGCTGAAAGTGAGCAGCATTGACGGCAATACTAAACTGGACGCCCTGGATATCGATTCCAACCAGGGGATCGTCAACGCCAGCGGCACGGCGCAGCTGTCAGACAACTGGCCGGTGGATATCACCCTCAACAGCACACTGAACGTGGAGCCGTTGAAAGGTGAAAAGGTGAAGCTGAAAGTGGGCGGCGCGCTGCGCGAACAGCTGGAGATAGGCGTTAACCTTTCCGGTCCGGTGGATATGGATTTACGCGCCCAGACGCGACTGGCGGAAGCCGGATTGCCACTCAACGTGGAAGTGAACAGCAAACAGCTTTACTGGCCGTTCACTGGTGAGAAGCAGTATCAGGCGGATGATCTGAAACTGAAACTTACCGGCAAAATGACCGATTACACGCTCTCTATGCGTACGGCAGTGAAGGGACAGGAGATCCCGCCAGCCACCATTACCCTTGATGCCAAAGGTAATGAACAGCAGGTCAATCTCGACAAACTCACCGTCGCGGCGCTGGAAGGGAAAACTGAACTCAAGGCGTTGCTCGACTGGCAGCAGGCCATTAGTTGGCGCGGTGAGCTAACGCTTAATGGCATTAACACCGCCAAAGAGTTCCCGGAGTGGCCGTCGAAACTCAATGGCTTGATTAAAACCCGCGGTAGCCTGTACGGCGGCACCTGGCAGATGGAGGTGCCAGAACTGAAGCTGACCGGTAACGTCAAACAGAACAAAGTGAACGTTGACGGCACGCTGAAAGGCAACAGTTATATGCAGTGGATGATCCCTGGGCTTCATCTGGAACTCGGGCCAAACAGTGCCGAAGTGAAAGGCGAGCTGGGGGTAAAAGATCTCAATCTTGATGCCACCATCAACGCGCCGGGGCTGGATAACGCGCTGCCGGGGCTTGGCGGTACAGCGAAAGGGCTGGTGAAAGTACGCGGCACGGTGGAAGCGCCACAACTACTGGCAGATATCACCGCGCGCGGCCTGCGCTGGCAGGAACTTTCCGTGGCGCAGGTTCGCGTGGAAGGCGACATTAAATCCACCGATCAGATCGCCGGGAAACTCGACGTACGCGTTGAGCAAATTTCGCAGCCGGATGTAAATATCAACCTCGTCACCCTGAATGCCAAAGGCAGCGAAAAGCAGCACGAGCTACAGTTGCGGATTCAGGGCGAGCCTGTCTCCGGGCAGCTTAATCTGGCAGGAAGTTTTGATCGCAAAGAAGAACGCTGGAAGGGAACTCTTAGCAATACCCGCTTCCAGACGCCGGTCGGCCCGTGGTCGCTGACCCGCGATATTGCGCTGGATTACCGCAATAAGGAGCAAAAAATCAGCATCGGGCCACACTGCTGGCTTAACCCGAATGCGGAACTGTGCGTGCCGCAAACTATCGATGCGGGGGCCGAAGGGCGTGCGGTGGTGAATCTCAACCGCTTCGACCTCGCCATGCTGAAACCGTTTATGCCAGAAACCACTCAGGCCAGCGGTATCTTCACGGGTAAAGCGGATGTTGCCTGGGACACCACGAAAGAGGGGCTGCCGCAGAGCAGTATCACCCTTTCGGGGCGTAACGTGCAGGTAACGCAAACCGTCAACGATGCGGCGCTGCCGGTGGCGTTTCAGACACTGAATCTGACGGCGGAATTGCGTAACAACCGTGCCGAATTGGGCTGGACCATCCGCCTGACCAATAACGGCCAGTTTGATGGACAGGTGCAGGTGACCGATCCGCAAGGCCGCCGTAATCTTGGTGGCAACGTCAATATCCGTAACTTCAACCTTGCGATGATAAACCCCATCTTTACCCGTGGGGAAAAAGCAGCGGGGATGGTGAGTGCCAACTTGCGTCTGGGTGGTGATGTGCAAAGCCCGCAGTTGTTTGGTCAGCTTCAGGTTACGGGTGTGGATATCGACGGCAACTTTATGCCGTTTGATATGCAGCCGAGCCAGCTTGCGGTCAACTTTAACGGTATGCGCTCGACGCTTGCCGGTACAGTACGGACCCAGCAGGGTGAAATCTACCTGAACGGTGATGCCGACTGGAGCCAAATTGAAAACTGGCGGGCACGAGTAACGGCGAAAGGCAGTAAAGTGCGGATCACCGTGCCGCCGATGGTACGAATGGATGTATCGCCAGATGTTGTATTCGAGGCTACACCAAACCTGTTTACCCTCGATGGTTGCGTGGATGTCCCGTGGGCGCGCATCGTGGTGCACGATCTGCCGGAAAGCGCAGTAGGCGTCTCCAGCGATGTGGTGATGCTTAACGATAACCTGCAACCGGAAGAGCCGAAAACGGCGTCGATTCCGATTAACAGTAACCTGATTGTCCACGTTGGCAACAATGTGCGCATTGACGCCTTTGGCCTGAAAGCGCGGCTGACGGGCGATCTTAACGTCGTACAGGACAAACAAGGGCTGGGCCTGAACGGGCAGATCAACATCCCTGAAGGGCGCTTCCATGCCTATGGTCAGGATCTGATTGTGCGTAAGGGTGAGTTACTGTTCTCTGGTCCGCCGGATCAACCGTATCTTAATATTGAAGCTATTCGTAACCCGGATGCTACAGAAGACGATGTAATCGCCGGAGTTCGCGTCACTGGTCTGGCGGACGAACCGAAAGCGGAGATCTTCTCTGACCCGGCGATGTCGCAACAAGCTGCATTGTCTTATTTGCTACGTGGACAAGGGCTGGAGAGCGATCAGAGCGACAGTGCGGCAATGACCTCGATGCTGATTGGTCTGGGGGTTGCGCAAAGTGGCCAGATTGTGGGTAAAATCGGCGAGACGTTTGGCGTAAGCAATTTAGCGCTCGACACCCAAGGAGTAGGCGACTCCTCCCAGGTAGTGGTCAGCGGCTATGTATTGCCAGGTCTGCAAGTGAAATACGGCGTGGGTATATTTGACTCTATAGCAACACTCACGTTACGTTATCGCCTGATGCCTAAGCTATATCTGGAAGCCGTGTCTGGTGTAGACCAGGCACTGGATTTGCTCTATCAGTTCGAGTTTTAGCAATGCGAATATTTGTCTACGGCAGTTTACGCCACAAACAAGGCAACAGTCACTGGATGACCAATGCCCAGTTACTGGGCGATTTCAGTATCGATAACTACCAGTTGTATAGCCTGGGCCACTATCCAGGCGCAGTTCCGGGGAACGGAACGGTACACGGTGAAGTTTATCGTATTGACAACGCCACGCTGGCCGAACTTGATGCCTTGCGCACCAGGGGCGGTGAATACGCGCGCCAGTTGATTCAGACGCCGTATGGGAGTGCATGGATGTACGTTTATCAACGACCCGTCGATGGATTAAAGCTAATTGAAAGCGGCGACTGGTTAGACAGGGATAAGTAATAATAAAAGCACGCCTCCTTCGGGTGGCGTTGTTTTATGCGATGTATCTCGCGATTTTTTTTTGTAACTTTTCCATCTTTTGCTTTTCTCTCCGAGCCGCTTTCCATATCTGCAATCGCATAAAAAACTCTGCTGGCGTTCACAAATGTGCAGGGGTAAAACGGGGGCACGCTTTGAACGGTGAGTATGAGTGAGGTCGGCTAACTTCCAGCAAGTGGCTATGAACAGCAAAATGGTGGTCGGGTTTGCTTGTTCTTACCGTTCAAGCCTTGCAACCGCTGAGAATAATGATGGTGGAATAGAGAGTTTATTTATCGCGGGCATAAAAAAACCCTTACTAACCGAAGCCCGGCGTTCAGGGTTATTGCGCTAGAAGAACTTATTTATTCTTTGCGCGCTCGAAGGAAGCAACGATTTCAGCTTTAGCGGCTTCTGCGTTTTCCCAACCTTCAACTTTCACCCACTTGCCTTTTTCGAGGTCTTTGTAGTGCTCGAAGAAGTGAGCGATTTGCGCTTTCAGCAGTTCAGGCAGATCGTTTACGTCTTTAATGTGATCGTATTCTTTGCTCAGCTTGCTGTGCGGAACCGCAACCAGTTTCGCATCTTCACCGGCTTCGTCGGTCATTTTCAGAACGCCAACCGGACGGCAACGGATCACAGAACCAGGCTGCAGCGGGTACGGAGTCGGGACCAGTACGTCAACCGGGTCACCGTCCAGAGACAGGGTGTGGTTGATGTAACCGTAGTTGCACGGATAGAACATCGCGGTGGACATGAAGCGGTCAACGAACAGTGCGCCGCTCTCTTTGTCGATTTCGTATTTGATCGGATCTGCGTTAGCCGGGATCTCAATAACAACGTAGATGTCTTCCGGCAGATCTTTACCCGCAGGGACGTTGAGTAAGCTCATGTCTGTTTCCTTTAAAAATATGTGGCAAACAAGTGCCAAGTATTATAGCCAACTCGCGCCGAATGTCTTTGCTTGTTTTCGTCTTCATTTTCCTTTTTCGCCAGTTTTAAGACGGTATACAGAGTAGGAAAATCCATAACCGTAGCCGCATTTTTCATAGTGAGATGAAAGCGATTACAAACTTGTGATTAACGTTTTATTTACTTTTTTGAAGTGTGATGTAACGCAATCCGTTACATAACGAATTGTCTATAGTTTTTTCGCGAACATCTTTTCACCAATAATAATTACCCCGACGAGGACAACCCTATGTGGAAACGCTTACTTGTAGTCTCTGCAGTCTCGGCAGCCATGTCGTCTATGGCGTTGGCCGCTCCATTAACCGTAGGATTTTCGCAGGTCGGATCGGAATCCGGCTGGCGCGCCGCAGAAACCAATGTGGCGAAAAGTGAGGCCGAAAAACGCGGAATTACGTTGAAAATTGCCGATGGTCAGCAAAAGCAGGAAAACCAGATTAAAGCG
>NZ_JBQZXC010000052.1:0-23905 GCF_053555815.1 Shigella sp. SIG6
TGGTGGCCAAATTCAGTGTGCCACTTCAGTTTGCAATCACGACAGGCCTTCGCCGTTCCAACGTTACAGACCTTGAGTGGTCACAGGTCGATCTGGATAAGAAAATGGCATGGATGCACCCTGATGAAACAAAAGCTGGCAATGCGATCGGAGTTCCTCTTAACGAAACCGCATGCCAGATATTAAGAAAACAGCAGGGGCTCCATAAGAGATGGGTATTTGTCCACACCAAACCTGCCTACCGAAGCGACGGAACAAAAACAGCAGCGGTAAGGAAGATGAGAACCGACAGCAACAAGGCATGGAAGGGAGCGTTAAAGCGGGCAGGCATTAGCAACTTCCGCTTCCATGATCTGAGGCATACCTGGGCAAGCTGGCTGGTTCAGTCCGGTGTCTCTCTTCTTGCACTTAAAGAGATGGGAGGATGGGAAACTCTCGAAATGGTTCAAAGATACGCCCACCTTTCAGCCGGGCATCTCACCGAGCACGCAAGCAAAATCGATGCGATTATAAGTCGCAATGGCACAAATACGGCACAAGAGGAGAACGTGGTTTACTTAAATGCGAGGTAACTTATTGATTTAAATGGTGCCGATAATAGGAGTCGAACCTACGACCTTCGCATTACGAATGCGCTGCTCTACCAACTGAGCTATATCGGCCCTGAAAGGACATGTTCACGAACGTGAATCACGGTGGACAAGGTTAAAACTAACCGGGCGATGCGTCAATGGCCTTGTGAATCAAATGGCTACTTTTGCATCACCCGGTTTTATTTACGCACGAATGGTGTAATCACCAATGCCGATCCACTTGTAAGTGGTCAGTGCTTCCAGCCCCATTGGGCCACGCGCGTGGAGTTTTTGTGTGCTTACCGCCACTTCCGCACCCAGACCAAACTGGCCGCCGTCGGTAAAACGCGTAGAGGCGTTAACGTAAACAGCGGACGAATCCACTTCGTTAACAAAACGCTGGGCGTTGCGCATATCGCGGGTCAGGATCGCATCGGAGTGTTGTGTGCCGTGTTCACGAATATGGGCGATGGCATCGTCAAGATCGCTGACGATTTTGACGTTCAAATCTAATGACAGAAACTCATCGTCATACTCTTCGGCTTTAACCGCCACCACCTTCGCAGGGCCTGCCTGCAACTGTGTCAGCGCAGCTGCATCTGCGTGTAATGTCACGCCGCTTTCCGCCATTTGTTTGCTTAATGCGGGCAGGAAGCTATCGGCGATGTTTTTATTCACCAGCAACGTTTCAACCGTATTACATGTGCTCGGACGCTGAGTTTTCGCGTTGACGATCACTTTTAATGCTTCAGCGATCTCTGCACTTTCATCAACGTAAATATGGCATACGCCTATACCACCTGTGATCACCGGGATTGTCGACTGTTCACGGCACAGTTTATGCAAACCAGCGCCACCACGCGGGATCAGCATGTCGATGTATTTATCCATACGCAGCATTTCACTGACCAGCGCACGGTCAGGATTATCAATCGCCTGCACGGCACCCGCCGGTAAGCCACAGGATTTCAGGGCGTCCTGAATCACCGCCACCGTTGCCGCGTTAGTGCGACAGGTTTCTTTACCACCACGCAGGATCACCGCATTACCGGTTTTCAGGCACAGCGAAGCGACATCAACCGTCACGTTCGGGCGCGCTTCATAAATCACGCCAATAACCCCCAGCGGTACGCGACGACGCTCAAGACGCAGGCCGCTGTCCAGTACGCCGCCATCGATTACCTGCCCCACCGGATCGGCGAGGTTGCACACCTGACGTACATCGTCGGCAATGCCTTTCAGCCGTGCGGGCGTCAGTGCCAGACGGTCAAGCATCGCTTCGCTAAGGCCATTGGCTCGCGCGTCAGCAACATCCTGGGCGTTAGCGTTGAGGATGATTTCGCTTTGTGCTTCCAGTTCATCGGCGATTTTTTCCAGCACGCGATTTTTTTCGCGGCTGGAGAGTTGCGCTAATTTATACGAGGCTTGCTTCGCGGCAATGCCCATTTGTTCCAGCATCGACCAGCTCCTTAACGGGTAATCATGTCATCACGGTGAACGGCAACCGGGCCGTATTCATATCCCAGTATTGCATCAATTTCTTGCGAGTGGTGTCCGGCAATACGGCGTAATGCATCGCTGTTGTAACGACTGACACCGTGGGCGATATCGCGACCTTCGAGGTTGCAAATGCGGATGACTTCACCACGCGAGAAATTGCCAGTCACGCTTTTAATGCCTTTCGGCAACAGGGAGCTGCCGCGTTCCAGAATGGCGGCAGTTGCCCCTTCATCTACCGTGATTTCACCCGCCGGCGGCGCACCGAAAATCCAGCGTTTACGGTTTTCAAGCGGAGTCGCCTGGGCATGGAACAGCGTACCGACGGAAATGCCTTCCATCACATCACCAATAACGCCCGGCTTGCTGCCCGCGGCAATAATGGTGTCGATACCCGCACGGCAAGCCACGTCAGCGGCCTGCAATTTGGTACTCATGCCGCCAGTTCCGAGGCCTGAAACGCTGTCACCGGCAATCGCGCGCAGTGCGTCATCAATGCCGTAAACATCTTTAATCAGTTCTGCCTGCGGATTGCTGCGCGGATCAGCGGTATACAAACCTTTTTGATCGGTCAGCAGCAACAGTTTATCGGCACCCGCCAGAATCGCCGCCAGCGCAGAAAGGTTATCGTTATCGCCGACCTTAATCTCTGCCGTAGCGACAGCATCGTTCTCATTGATTACCGGAACGATATTGTTATCGAGCAACGCACGCAGGGTGTCGCGGGCGTTCAGGAAGCGTTCACGGTCTTCCATATCAGCACGGGTCAGCAGCATTTGCCCGACGTGAATGCCATAAATCGAAAACAGCTGTTCCCACAGTTGAATCAGTCGACTCTGCCCTACCGCCGCCAGCAGTTGTTTCGAGGCGATAGTCGCTGGCAGTTCCGGGTAACCCAGGTGCTCACGTCCGGCGGCGATCGCGCCCGACGTCACAATAACAATCCGATGCCCGGCGGCATGTAACTGCGCGCACTGGCGAACAAGTTCAACGATATGGGCACGGTTCAGACGGCGCGATCCGCCTGTTAGCACACTGGTGCCGAGTTTTACCACCAGCGTCTGGCTGTCACTCATGATTCTCTGCCATTCAATTTTAGGAAAAATGATATCAAACGAACGTTTTAGCAGGACTGTCGTCGGTTGCCAACCATCTGCGAGCAAAGCATGGCGTTTTGTTGCGCGGGATCAGCAAGCGTAGCGGCAGTTGTTTACGCTTTTATTACAGATTTAATAAATTACCACATTTTCAGAATATCATTAATCTGTAATATATCTTTAACAATCTCAGGTTAAAAACTTTCCTGTTTTCAACGGGGCTCTCCCGCTGAATATTCGCGCGTTAATTAAAATCAGGAATGAAAATGAAAAAGAGCACTCTGGCATTAGTGGTGATGGGCATTGTGGCATCTGCATCTGTACAGGCTGCAGAAATATATAATAAAGACGGTAATAAACTGGATGTCTATGGCAAAGTTAAAGCCATGCATTATATGAGTGATAACGCCAGTAAAGATGGCGACCAGAGTTATATCCGTTTTGGTTTTAAAGGTGAAACTCAAATTAACGATCAACTGACTGGTTATGGTCGGTGGGAAGCGGAGTTTGCCGGAAATAAAGCGGAGAGTGATACTGCACAGCAAAAAACGCGTCTCGCTTTTGCCGGGTTGAAATATAAAGATTTGGGTTCTTTCGATTATGGTCGTAACCTGGGCGCGTTGTATGACGTGGAAGCCTGGACCGATATGTTCCCGGAATTTGGTGGCGATTCCTCGGCGCAGACCGACAACTTTATGACCAAACGCGCCAGCGGTCTGGCGACGTATCGGAACACCGACTTCTTCGGCGTTATCGATGGCCTGAACTTAACCCTGCAATATCAAGGGAAAAACGAAAACCGCGACGTTAAAAAGCAAAACGGCGATGGCTTCGGGCACGTCATTGACATATGACTTTGGCGGCAGCGATTTCGCCATTAGTGGGGCCTATACCAACTCAGAACGCACCAACGAGCAGAACCTGCAAAGCCGTGGCACAGGCAAGCGTGCAGAAGCATGGGCAACAGGTCTGAAATACGATGCCAATAATATTTATCTGGCAACTTTCTATTCTGAAACACGCAAAATGACGCCAATAACTGGCGGCTTTGCCAATAAGACACAGAACTTTGAAGCGGTCGCTCAATACCAGTTTGACTTTGGTCTGCGTCCATCGCTGGGTTATGTCTTATCGAAAGGGAAAGATATTGAGGGCATCGGTGATGAAGATCTGGTCAATTATATCGACGTCGGTGCTACGTATTATTTCAACAAAAATATGTCAGCGTTTGTTGATTATAAAATCAACCAACTGGATAGCGATAATAAGCTGAATATTAATAATGATGATACTGTCGCGGTTGGGATGACGTATCAGTTTTAATGAATATTGCCGGATATGATGCATCCGGCACATTTCACTCACGCCGTTAACTTCACCGGTTCATCACGAAAATCATCCGCCGGTTCCAGCTTCAGATTCAGCGTCGTCAGCAGTTCACGCAGCTTCTCGTGAAACTCACGCAGGGTGTGCTCCAGTCGTTCAACCACTTCAGTATCTTTTACCGGAACACTCTTCCAGTCGCCTGCTTTATCGAACAGACCAAACTGGTAGCTGTAGGTAAAACGGGATTCCTGCGCTTCCAGCTCCATCCACCAGCCCCAGAATTCACGCACTTCCGGTGCCGGTTTCACGTTGACGCATACAGCCAGACAATCGAAAAAGAATCGATTATCTTCGCACTTACCTTCACGAATATACGGGCCTAGTGCGGTAAATTTTTTGATCAATCTGCTCTTCGGGTGTCCACTCGGTAACGTCATTGCTATCTCCTGTTGTGATGCAACTGTTTTACCAAATTGGCAAAATTTAGCAAATTTTTAACACAAGCGTTTTTCGATCCAGCCGGTGATTTCCTGAAGACCTTTGTCAAAATTCCGATACACCGGGTTAAATGGGATCTCTAATAATTTACCGTCAGCAGATGATGAGGTGATTAAGCGTGAGTCCTCTTCCGGGCTGAACGGATCGTTCTTCCAGTAGCCTGATAACATTGGCGTTGGGCAGCGACGTCCCAGCAATCCTTGCACTTTTAATGAATAGCGATTCAGCTCCACGCGTAACGCTTCGTCGGAAGCATCATGCATCCCCAAACGACTCGCCAGAACGTCAAGATACATTTCCGGCACCTGTTGCTGACGCTTAAAATCACTCAACAGGGTATGAACTACCGGACCAAGACAGGCAACCGCTTTCAGACGCGGCGATTCAAGGTATGCCAGACGCACGGCAACGTTAGCGCCGAAACGGAAACCAAAGGCCGCGACGCGAGTGTGATCCACCCACGGTACGTTAGGCAGCGCCTTTAAGACGTGCTGATGCAACAGGCTGGAGTCCTGGGTGAGCTTCCATTTTGAAGAAAAGCCCACCGACGGCATATCAATAGTCAGCATCGCAATGCCGCGCGGCGCAAAATAACGTTCATACAGGCTGTAATAGTCCGTCTGCATCGCATCCAGACCACCACACATTAATACTGTCGGGAACGGGCCATCGCCTTTCGGCATATGCAAAAAGCCGGTGATGGGCGCACCGCCGGGTACGGTAAACTCCATCTGCCGCATCGTGCCCGGCAGACGCTGGGCGGCCTCTTCATAGGCGCGGTTTGATAAAGCCTGCGCTTGCTCGGCCAGGTCATCTCCTTTCAGATGAGGATAGGCGGCAATGTTGTACAACGTAGCCGCATGCAGCCAGTGTCGACCACTGAGTTGCGGATCTTCTTCCGTACAGGCTTTTTGTTGCCACACCATCGCCTGGGTGGCCCACTCATAAATCCAGTTGCCACCACGGTAGCCAATCACGGTATCGTATAAATCATCGTCGGTACGTTCAGCATCGCTCATCACAATACGTGCCTGGACGTCGAGGATTTCACGTGGGTCAATACCGCGCCAGATCCACATCAGACGGTTAATCATGCGATACCAGTGAGGGATGGTTTTACCATCAAGAGCCGACTGCACAGGCGGTTGTGCGCCGTGATTAAAGCGGCGGACTAGCGTCGAGGTTTCAGGATGTTTAAAGCGGGGTTTGAACAGGGTTTCGCTCAGGTTTGCCTGTGTCATGGATGCAGCCTCCAGAATACTTACTGGAAACTATTGTAACCTGCCTGAAGTTAAAAAGAACAACGCCCGGCAATGCCAGGCGTTGAAAAGATTAGCGACCGGAGATTGGCGGGACGAATACGACGCCCATATCCCACGGCTGTTCGATCCAGGTATCTTGCGGGATATCAACAACATAGTCATCAACCCGCGGACGACCAGCCGGTTTTGCGAAGATGGTGACAAAGTGCGCTTTTGGATACATTTCACGAATCGCAACAGCAGTACCACCGGTATCCACCAGGTCATCAATAACGATGAAGCCTTCGCCATCGCCTTCTGCGCGTTTCAGCACTTTAAGCTCGCGCTGGTTATCGTGATCGTAGCTGGAAATACAAACGGTATCGACATGACGAATACCCAGTTCACGCGCCAGTAACGCCCCCGGTACCAGACCGCCACGGCTTACGGCAATAATGCCTTTCCATTGTTCAGAAGGCATCAGTCGGCTTGCGAGTTTACGTGCATGGATCTGCAACATGTCCCAGGTGACGATGTATTTTTCGCTCATGTGAAGTGTCCCAGCCTGTTTATCTACGGCTTAAAAAGTGTTCGAGGGGAAAATAGGTTGCGCGAGATTATAGAGATCTGGCGCACTAAAAACCAGTATTTCACATGAGTCCGCGTCTTTTTACGCACTGCCTCTCCCTGACGCGGGATAAAGTGGTATTCTCAATACATATCTCGCAAGCCTGTCTTGTGTTGACAACATTTTCTGCTAACCCTGTGACCTGCAATACTGTTTTGCGGGTGATCGACAAGGAGACTTAACGTGTCTGAACTGTCTCAATTATCTCCACAGCCGCTGTGGGATATTTTTGCCAAAATCTGTTCTATTCCTCACCCGTCCTATCATGAAGAGCAACTCGCTGAATACATTGTTGGTTGGGCAAAAGAGAAAGGTTTCCATGTCGAACGCGATCAGGTAGGTAATATCCTGATTCGTAAACCTGCTACCGCAGGTATGGAAAATCGTAAACCGGTCGTCTTACAGGCCCACCTCGATATGGTGCCGCAGAAAAATAACGACACCGTGCATGACTTCACGAAAGATCCTATCCAGCCTTATATTGATGGCGAATGGGTTAAAGCGCGCGGCACCACGCTGGGTGCGGATAACGGCATTGGTATGGCCTCTGCACTGGCGGTTCTGGCTGACGAAAACGTGGTTCACGGCCCGCTGGAAGTGCTGCTGACCATGACCGAAGAAGCCGGTATGGACGGTGCGTTCGGCTTACAGAGCAACTGGTTGCAGGCTGATATTCTGATTAACACCGACTCCGAAGAAGAAGGTGAAATCTACATGGGTTGTGCGGGGGGTATCGACTTCACCTCCAACCTGCATTTAGATCGTGAAGCGGTTCCAGCTGGTTTTGAAACCTTCAAGTTAACCTTAAAAGGTCTGAAAGGCGGTCACTCCGGCGGTGAAATCCACGTTGGCCTGGGTAATGCCAACAAACTGCTGGTGCGCTTCCTAGCGGGTCATGCAGAAGAACTGGACCTGCGCCTTATCGATTTCAACGGCGGCACACTGCGTAACGCCATCCCGCGTGAAGCCTTTGCGACCATTGCTGTCGCAGCTGATAAAGTCGACGCACTGAAATCTCTGGTGAATACCTATCAGGAGATCCTGAAAAACGAGCTGGCAGAGAAAGAGAAAAATCTGGCCTTGTTGCTGGACTCTGTAGCGAACGATAAAGCTGCCCTGATTGCGAAATCTCGCGATACCTTTATTCGTCTGCTGAACGCCACCCCGAACGGTGTGATCCGCAATTCCGACGTGGCAAAAGGTGTGGTCGAAACCTCCCTGAACGTCGGTGTGGTGACCATGACTGACAATAACGTAGAAATTCACTGCCTGATCCGTTCACTGATCGACAGCGGTAAAGACTACGTGGTGAGCATGCTGGATTCGCTGGGTAAACTGGCTGGCGCGAAAACCGAAGCGAAAGGCGCATATCCTGGCTGGCAGCCAGACGCTAATTCTCCGGTGATGCATCTGGTACGTGAAACCTATCAGCGCCTGTTCAACAAGACGCCGAACATCCAGATTATCCACGCGGGCCTGGAATGTGGTCTGTTCAAAAAACCGTATCCGGAAATGGACATGGTTTCTATCGGGCCAACTATCACCGGTCCACACTCTCCGGATGAGCAAGTTCACATCGAAAGCGTAGGTCATTACTGGACACTGCTGACTGAACTGCTGAAAGAAATTCCGGCGAAGTAATTATTTGATTTGCTGCCGGATGGCGTTTAATCGCCTTCCGGCAGTTTCATCCTTCATTATCCTTCGATAAAAGCCATCCCTGTAAACGTTCGTCGCGGGTTGCCACGTTCAATCTGGTGATGGAACATTCGCCGCTGTGATTTCAGCACCGCGCTATTTTCCTATTGCTGCTGATCCAGCTTCCAGGCAATCAGCAATCGCGCCAGCCGTTTGTTAGCATGCTGGCTGCGCTCTGACTGAACCTTCACGCTAATACCGGATGCCAAATGCGTGGCGCGTACCGCCGAGTCGGTTTTATTGACATGTTGACCGCCCGGCCCCGACGAACGCAGCGTCTCATACCGGATCGCATCGGATTGCTCCTGCTCATCAGCGGTAAAACGCCCAATGCCCAGAAACCAGTTTTTACGCCCGTGATGTGGGCGATACGGGCTCGGGCAAATCCACTGAATAGTGCCACACCAGCTTTCGCTTAACGCCCATGCGTTGTCGCCATCCAGAGAAATCAGCGCCGAACGCAGCGTGTCAGAGTAGCGGCCTGTTTCTGTTTCCAGCACCGTTACCGCGACGTCTTGTCGGGCAGCTTCTTTAATTAGCCTGTCCAGCGCCTTTTTCACTGCGAGACAACATTCTTCCGGCCCCTGCGCTGAGGAGAGTTATAGCAAGATCATCCTTTTTTCCCTCCACTGTTTTTGAGCGTTAGCACCGGACGCAGCCGCGCGACAGGAATAATTAATCCGGCCTGCCCAGACATTGCACCACACTTTCAGCCGATTTATAGGCTTGTGGCGCTTCTTCGAAGATGAGTTGTTTATCGCGACAAATTACCCGACTGCCAAGTTCAGTACGCGAGAGTTGCGTCGCTGTGTATTTCGCTGCCAGACGCCCTTTACACTCGGTGCGCCCCCATTTACGCCCAGCCCCATGCGCCAGCGAATGCAATGTTTCCTCACTCCTGACGGGCTGAACCAGCCAGGAGTAATCACCGCGTGAACCGGGAATAACCACCAGACCACAGTCATCAGGCGTGGCACCTTTACGATGTAAGACCCCTTGTTGATCACCGATTCGACACGCGCTAACAAAGTTATGCGCCACATCCAGAACCGGACTTCCGGTGGCCTTAACCTGTTGCATTATGCGCAAAGCGATCAGGTGGCGATTAAAACGCGCAAACGCCAGCGCGTCGTCACTGCCTTCAGGCAAACCATGATGCGAAAACGAGGCAATATGCCGCTGTAAAATAGACTGCCCTAGCCCCCTCGAGCCGCTATGAACCAGCAGTTGCAGATGCTGCGCATCCAGACCTGCCAGTGCAAACAGTTCAGCGTTGATGATTTGATCAACTTGTTGCAGTTCAGCGAAATGATTGCCACCACCGATAGAGCCAAGCGAGCTGCGCCACGGATGCTGTGCAAATGCTGACGGCAGGTTTTCCTCCAGCCAGCTTTCTTCAGCAACGTCATCCAAAGCTGATAATCGCTTTTCAAACTTATCGGCGTTGTATTTGCGAGCGAGAATATCTGTTTGCCATAGCGCCATGCCACAGCCGATATCATTGCCGACCAGTGCTGGGTAAAAACGGCCTGCGGAGAAGAACGCTGCGCCAATCGGGTAGCCGCGTCCGGGGTGTAAATCTGGCATCCCCACTACGCGCTGCATGTTGGGTAAATTTGCCGTGGTGTGTAATTGTTGGATCGCTAAACTCTCGATCCACAGGTCATCAGATGCGATGGTAAATACCGCATCGGATAAGGGACGAATATAATTGCCCATATACCATTCCGTAAATAGACTCGTCATACTTCAAGTTGCATGTACTGCGACTTGAATTATTGAGAGTAACAATTAAAAAATCAGGAAATGGCAGACGAATCCAGGGCAAGAAAAAAAGAATTAATCCTGGAAAGGTCTGCAAAGAGTCATTGATAAAGGATTTGTCATGATTTACCTCCTTGCAGTTTGTGGAATAAGAAAACGCGCACATACTAGGCGGGCGTTATTTTCATTGCAAGCTGGATTTAATGTTGCGGTTTATAACGCATATAAAAATTAATAAACCACGCTCCCCGGCATTCAACGCGCTGCTGCTTAACTGTCTGAAAACCATAACGTTCAAAAAAGGGTTTTGCAGTTATGCTTGCGTCCACCGTAAGTTCGGATTCAGACTTAATCAAAGGTTTTAACAAAGCGCTGGCAACCCCACGGCGGGTGTATTCAGGGTCAACAAATAACATATCGATATAGTGTTCAACGCAGGTAATAAAGCCGACCAGTTTTGCATTAATGACTGCAACCCGCACTTGTGATTTCGCGAGTTTCTCCTTCCAGCGAGATTCGTCAATCTGCGCCCAGGCGGCAATTTGTTGTGGTGAATAATGCTGACTGACGGTCATCGTAACCGCTCTAATGAAAATAGCGCATAGTTGCTGAAAATCGCCAGGCTGATAATCTCTTATTTGTATGTTATTCATAATATAAATTCAAAAACGCATGCGAAACGCTTCTACCATTTTTCCAATTTTATGCATTTGGTTGTTATCTCGAGCCAGTTTATGAGGTTCAGGCTTCAGAATGGCAATGAGCAACCATGCTTGCTCATCAAACGCACCCTGACAATATACCAAATGCGCTTCGTCATTCGTTCTGCTGAATTGGCGCAACTGTGGCGGAAATGGATTATTCACATTTGCCAGATGAATATGAGCAACTCGCTCAAATTTGATTAATGGCCAGGTAAACGAGTCGTCGTAGAGTGCATCGCGACCAAATATATCTGGCAAAACACCGTCACGCTTATAGGAAATAAAATCCGCCGTTAACGCATCAAGTTCCTCTGCTGTAAGTTGCAGGCGAATAAGTTTTGTTTTGAATACCCGCATCCTTATTCCTTAAAGTCATTGAAATCATCATCCGTCATATCATTAAGATATTGTTTAGCGCGGCGTGTAATTTCCTCTAATCTTGCAGCACTTGGACGAAAGCGCGCCTTTATGGGCTTTTTCTCCTCTTGTTCAGCAAGCATGTCCATTAACGCTTCGAATGCGCTGGCACTTAAGAGATATCCTGCGGGGCGATTATTAGAAAGAACCGCAACTGGTTGATCAATAAAGTATTTAGCTGGGTTTTTACGTAACTCAGTGATATTGACCGATTTTTCAGCGAGAATTCGATGCATACAGTGATACCCTCATAATAATGCACACCAGAATATACATAATAGTATACATCATAATCCCAGCACCAGTTGTCTTTCCATTTGCGGGTCAAGCAACGTCACATGCAGCCCCACCAGACGCACACCGCGCCCGCCGCGGCGTTCATCCCAGGTTTTACGCGCGGTGGCGATTAAGTCAGCTTTATTCAGCCGCGGCCAGACGTGCTCCTGGGTGGTCTGCTGAAAATCGTCGAACTTTAATTTCACCCCCTGGCGAGCAATCAGTAAATCAGGTTTTACCTTTGCCAGACGGCGTTCAAGTTCCGGATACAGCCGCTCGATAATCGCTTCACATTCAGACCAGTGATGAATATCTTCCGCCATCGTGCGTTCCACGCCGACGGATTTTCGTAACCGTTCGCTGTTAACGTCGCGCTCGTCAATCCCCTGACTACGCTCCCACAAAATGCGGCCAAATTTGCCAAAGCGTTTAAGCAGAATCACCAGATCACACTTTTGTACATCACCGCAGGTCCGCAGCCCCATCGCTTCCAGTTTTGCCGCCGAGACTTTGCCGACGCCGGGGATTTTTTCCAGTGGTAAGGTTTGTAAAAATGCCGGAACTTCTGCCGGCGTAATCACAAACTGACCGTTGGGTTTATTCATGTCGGAGGCGATTTTGGCGAGAAACTTTACTGGTGCCACGCCCGCAGATGCCGTCAGTTGCAGCTCGTTGAAGATCGTCTGGCGGATTTCCTGGGCGATGAGGGTCGCAGAACCGTGGCAATGGACGCTATCGGTGACATCGAGATAAGCCTCATCCAGTGACAACGGTTCAATGCGCGAGGTGTAGCGCGAGAAGATTTCACGGATATGATTTGAGGCTTCTTTGTAGGCGTCAAAGCGCCCCGGAAGCAAGGTGAGATGTGGGCATAATTTGAGCGCCATCCCAGTAGGCATAGCGCTACGTACGCCAAATTTACGCGCGGGATAATTGGCGGTGCTGATCACCCCCCGACGTTCGCGGCTGCCGCCAATAGCAATAGGGATATCGCGCAGGGCGGGATTGTCGCGCATCTCCACCGCTGCGAAAAAGCAGTCCATATCCACATGAATGATTTTACGCATTGCTCACCTCTCAACACTGGTAAAGTATACAGTGATTTCAGGTTTTGAGAAATGCGTAAAGATTCAGCATTTAGCGCATTCGCTGCGAAAGCACCTGCTGCTTATCCAGCTTTTGCACCAGCGGCTGCACCACTTTATCCCCATGCTGACCAAAGTATTGATACAGCGTATCGGACGCACTTTTGGTCAGCACCATAATCTCAATACGCCGATTGCCCGCGCTTTGCGGATTCTTCGCGTCCAGCAGCATCTGGTCCGCCATTGCGCTTACCTGCATCACTTTATCTTCCGGCATTCCGGCCTCTTCCAGCACCCGACGAGCTGAAAGCGCGCGATCGCCCGAAAGGTTCCAGTTGTTGTAGATATTGTTTTTGTAGGCCATCGCATCGGTATGCCCGGTAATAATAATTTTGTTATCGAGCGAGTCGAACACTGGCGCGAGCTCCACCAGCAAAGTTTTAAAGAACGGCATAATCTGCGCGCTGCCGCGTTCGAACATATTGCGATTCTGGTCGTCTTTAATCAGCACGCGTAATCCCTGGGGAACAATCTCCATCTCCAGATTCGCTTCCATATGCGCATCACGGGCAATGGTGTTGATACTGGTTGCCAACTCGCCAAGCTCGGTGGCGGATTTCTTCTTCAGCAGCGCCGTTTTCTCATTCACATCACGCGCTTTTTTCTCCGTCTCTTCCGGCACCGCCACGGTGGCAGGTTTTGGCGGATGAGACGGGCTGATTTTATTTAACGGCGACAGCCCACCACCGTTAAAAATCGACTGCCCGTGCAGCGCGGCGATAATGCTTTCACGCTCGGATTTACTGACGCTGTTGACAATCAACTTTATCGTCGTCACCAAAGAGGCCGAGCGTATTTCCGAGGTTTCTGCCCGCTTTACCCTGGACGCGATGCCCGGCAAACAGATGGCGATTGACGCCGATCTTAACGCCGGATTGATCAACCAGGCGCAGGCGCAAACCCGGCGTAAAGATGTTGCCAGCGAGGCCGATTTCTACGGCGCGATGGACGGGGCATCGAAGTTTGTACGCGGAGACGCCATCGCCGGGATGATGATTCTGGCGATCAACCTGAGCGGCGGCGTCTGTATCGGCATCTTCAAATACAACCTGAGCGCCGACGCCGCCTTCCAGCAATACGTGCTGATGACCATCGGCGACGGCCTGGTGGCGCAGATCCCTTCCCTGCTGCTCTCCACCGCGGCGGCGATTATCGTCACCCGCGTCAGCGACAACGGCGATATCGCCCATGACGTGCGCCACCAGTTGCTGGCAAGCCCGTCGGTGCTCTACACCGCCACCGGGATCATGTTCGTGCTGGCGGTGGTGCCGGGGATGCCGCATCTGCCGTTTTTGCTGTTCAGCGCCCTGCTTGGCTTTACCGGCTGGCGGATGAGCAAACGCCCGCAGGCGGCGGAGGCGGAAGAGAAAAGCCTCGAAACGCTGACCCGCACCATCACTGAAACCAGCGAACAACAGGTCAGTTGGGAAACTATTCCGCTGATCGAGCCCATCAGCTTAAGCCTCGGCTACAAGCTGGTGGCGCTGGTGGACAAAGCGCAGGGCAACCCGCTCACCCAGCGGATTCGCGGCGTTCGGCAGGTGATTTCCGACGGTAACGGCGTGCTGCTGCCGGAGATCCGCATTCGGGAAAACTTCCGCCTCAAGCCCAGCCAGTACGCTATTTTCATCAACGGCATTAAGGCTGATGAAGCGGATATTCCGGCGGATAAACTGATGGCGCTGCCCTCCAGCGAAACCTACGGCGAGATTGACGGCGTGCTGGGGAACGACCCGGCGTACGGGATACCGGTCACCTGGATCCAGCCTGCGCAGAAAGCGAAGGCTCTGAATATGGGGTATCAGGTGATCGACAGCGCCAGTGTGATTGCCACCCATGTGAACAAGATTGTGCGCAGCTATATTCCTGATTTGTTTAACTATGATGACATCACGCAGTTGCATAACCGTTTGTCGTCGATGGCACCGCGCCTGGCGGAGGATTTAAGCGCGGCGCTCAATTACAGCCAATTGCTGAAAGTGTACCGGGCGCTGCTGACCGAAGGCGTTTCCCTGCGCGATATCGTCACCATCGCCACCGTGCTGGTCGCCAGTAGCACGGTGACTAAAGATCATATTCTGCTGGCGGCCGATGTGCGCCTGGCGCTGCGGCGCAGCATTACTCATCCGTTCGTTCGCAAGCAGGAGCTGACGGTGTATACGCTGAATAATGAGCTGGAAAATCTGCTGACCAACGTAGTGAATCAGGCGCAACAGGCCGGCAAAGTGATGCTCGACAGCGTGCCGGTTGACCCGAATATGCTCAACCAGTTCCAGAGCACGATGCCACAGGTGAAAGAGCAGATGAAAGCGGCGGGGAAAGATCCGGTGCTGCTGGTGCCGCCGCAGCTACGCCCTTTGCTGGCGCGTTATGCAAGGTTGTTTGCGCCGGGGCTGCATGTGCTGTCGTATAACGAAGTGCCGGATGAGCTGGAGTTGAAGATTATGGGGGCGTTGATGTAAGAATCCGGCATCGGTGCACAATTGCCGGATGCGGCGTAAACGCCTTATCCGGCCTACCGTTCAGGCACAAGTTTGTAGGCATGATAAGACGCGCCAGCGTCGCATCAGGCATCTGCGCATAACTGCCGGATGCGGCGTGAACGCCTTATCCGGCCTACCGTTAAAGCACGATTTGTAGGCCGGATAAGCGTAAGCGCATCCGGCACCAGCGCACAGTTATAAAATGATACGCTCCCCGGCACTTAAATCCGTTATGTCTCCCGCCCAATCGATGGGATATAACCCTCGCGCGACATCGCGATGGAACGTTGAGAATGGCCAATCACTCACCTGCTTTACCCAGCCATGTTTCTCTGGATTTATATAAATATAATCAACATGATGGCGATAATCTTTTGTATTGCGAATGGCATGCTCCCAAAAACGCGGTTGCCAGATATTTTTCAATCCGCAAGCATGGGTGAACTGCTTTTTAATCTCCCGCCAGCGAGAGGAAAAATCATCATCGCTTTCGGGTAATGTCCATATGCAATGCATATGCTCCGGCAAAACGACCCAGGCGTTAATTTCAAAAGGTCTGTCTCGCTTAACGTTAATAATGGCGTTACGGAGCGTCTGGAACTGGGTGGTCAGAAAATGGCTTCGACGATTGCGTAAATTTACCGTGAAAAACCATGTTCCCCCCTTGATGTAATAACGACGATATTCCGACATAGCGACTCCTTTTTCTCAACGGTAAGAGGAAAAGGAAAGGCCGACAATGACGCTGTGTTATATCGGGAAAGCGGCTCGCAAAAACGCACAGATTTGTAAGCATGATAAGACGCGTCAGCGTCGCATCAGGCATCCGTGCACAACCGCCGGATGCGGCGTAAACGCCTTATCCGGCCTACAAAATAATCTCTTCCGTCAAAATCCTGCGCGCGCCTAAAAAATGGTCCTGCCAGAAAGGTTCGGCTAACCGGCTTACCCGAATGGTTTCCCCGGTGCGCAGTGACTCAATAAACTGACCGTCGCCCAGATACACCCCCATATGGTCGGCAATCTCGCGGCTGTGGATATGGAAAAATAGCAAATCTCCCCGGCGCAGGTCGTTATTCGCCACAATCGTTGCCCGACGGTAGTGGTACATCTCATTGGCCGTGCGCGGGAGTTTCGCCTCAAGGATCTTGTTGTAGGCATAAAAAACTAACCCACTACAATCGAAGCCTTGATCGGGCCGCGTGCCGCCCCAGACGTAAGGCTTGCCAAGCTGCTGCTCCAGGCGGTGAATCGCCACTTCGGTGATGTTATGCAGGTGATCGCTGCTTAAAAAGTGGTTGTTTTCCGCCAGCGCCTGCCAGCGTCTGTCACTCGCCTTGAGCGGCGCAGGAAACCATTCTGGATGCTGTTTTATCTGCTCCCGGTTGTGGTGGCGCTGGCGAGTAAAGGGAGCAAAACGCATAACGAAAACACGCCTGGATGCAAAAATCTGCCGAGCAAGAACGAAGACATGAAAGACATAAACCGGCTGAATGAAGGTGAGAATTTTAAAAGACCGGAGGAGTAAACGGGATTATTAATTGCTTATTACTATTGAGATTTCATAATATTAGGAAATAAATGATACATGCGCTTTTCGGACTATTGAAAACTGCCCCTGTGCTAAATTTGTAAACCCAGCGCCGACAGGCTTGCGTAAAACTCTTTTGGTGATAATGTGAGCCTTCCAAATCCAGACTATTCCGATTTGGGATCCATTTTGCCGTCCTGGCGTGTGTAACCGTTTTATCAAGGAATAAGCAGTATGCGTAAAATCGCATTAATTCTTGCGATGTTGTTGATCCCGTGCGTTTCGTTTGCCGGTTTGCTGGGCAGCAGTAGCTCGACCACGCCAGTGAGCAAAGAGTATAAGCAGCAGTTGATGGGATCCCCTGTCTACATCCAGATCTTCAAGGAAGAACGTACGCTCGATCTTTACGTCAAAATGGGCGAGCAATATCAACTGCTCGACAGTTATAAAATCTGTAAATATTCCGGCGGCTTAGGGCCAAAACAGCGTCAGGGCGATTTCAAAAGCCCGGAAGGGTTTTATAGCGTCCAGCGTAATCAGTTAAAACCAGACAGCCGTTACTACAAAGCGATTAATATTGGATTCCCCAATGCTTATGACCGTGCGCATGGTTATGAAGGGAAATACCTGATGATCCACGGCGATTGTGTATCCATCGGCTGCTACGCAATGACCAATCAGGGTATTGATGAGATCTTCCAGTTCGTTACTGGTGCGCTGGTGTTTGGTCAGCCGAGCGTGCAGGTGAGTATTTACCCATTCCGCATGACCGACGCCAATATGAAGCGCCATAAATATTCCAACTTTAAGGACTTCTGGGAGCAGCTGAAGCCGGGCTACGACTACTTTGAGCAAACCCGTAAGCCACCGACCGTTTCTGTGGCCAATGGCCGTTACGTGGTCAGCAAGCCGTTAAGCCACGAAGTGGTGCAGCCACAACTGGCATCAAACTACACGCTCCCCGAGGCAAAATAAGCGCCATTCGCCTGGCATAATTTTTTGCCAGGTTTCATTGCCCGTCAGCGGCTGTGTCGCAATCACCGTGACCACATCATTCGGTGTGGTCTGCGAGCTGAAGTCGATTTCCACATCCTGATCCAGCAACGTTGCCACGCCAAACGGCGCGCGGCGGGTGATCCAGTGTAAATTAGTCGAGCAATACGCCATTACATAGCGCCCGTCCGAAAGCAGCATGTTGAAAACGCCCTTCGCCCGCAGTTCATCCGCCAGTGAGGCGATATATTTAAACACTGCCGCCATGTTGCCCGGCGTGCGCGGGTAACGCTGCGTTAATTTATGCAGCAGCCAGCAAAAGGCTTTTTCGCTGTCGGTTTCACCGACCGGGCGGAAGTTGCCGGTTTCCAGTGATTTGTAGCCCGTCAGTTGTCCGTTATGGGCATAAGTCCAGTTACGCCCCCATAACTCGCGGGTAAATGGGTGAGTATTTTCCAGCGCCACCTCGCCCCGATTAGCCTGGCGAATATGAGCCACCACCGAACAGGATTTTATCGGGTAGTCCTGGACAAGTTTAGCGATGGGGGAATTAAAGCTGGGTTGTGGATCTTTAAATGTGCGACAGCCTTTACCTTCGTAAAAGGTAATGCCCCAGCCATCTTTATGTGGCCCGGTTCCACCACCACGCTGTACAAGTCCGGTGAAACTAAAGCAGATATCGGTAGGGACGTTGGCGCTCATCCCGAGCAATTCGCACATGGGTAACCTCCACAACAGCGGGAGCGCATGGACCCCGGCGAAGATTGATTTAAGAATTTTCAGGTCGGATGCGGCGTAAACGAATTATTCGGCCTACGGTTCAGGTACAGATTTGTAGGCATGATAAGACGCGTCAGCATCGCATCAGGCATCAGCGCACAAGTGCCGGATGCGGCGTAAACGCCTTATCCGGCCTACGCCAGACTTACTTAACCATCTCTTTTTCAATTAACTGGATCAGGATATGGATCACTTTAATGTGAATCTCCTGAATGCGGTCGGCATAACCAAAGTGCGGAACGCGAATTTCGATATCCGCCGTGCCAGCCATTTTACCGCCGTCTTTACCGGTCAGGGTGATCACTTTCATCCCCTTCTCACGCGCCGCTGCGATCGCTTTGATCACGTTTGCAGAGTTACCGGAGGTGGAGATCCCCAGCAGTACATCGCCTTCGCGACCTACCGCTTCAACGTAGCGGGAGAAAATATCATTGAAACCGAAATCATTACCGACGCAGGAAATATGACTAACGTCAGAAATAGCAATCGCCGGGTAGCCCGGACGGTTTTCACGGTAGCGACCGGTCAACTCTTCGGCAAAGTGCATAGCGTCGCAATGGGAACCGCCGTTGCCGCAGGAAAGCACTTTGCCACCGGCTTTAAAGCTGTCTGCTAACAGGACCGCCGCGCGCTGAATGGCGTGAATATTGGCGTCATCTTTTAAAAAGTTAGCCAGCGTTTCCGCCGCTTCGTTCAGTTCGTTACGAATAAGATCCTGGTACATGAGGATATCCTTCAGCATAAATGTAATAGACAAAATGCAGTGTACCGGATACCGCCAAAAGCGAGAAGTACGGGCAGGTGCTATGACCAGGACTTTTTGACCTGAAGTGCGGATAAAAACAGCAACAATGTGAGCTTTGTTGTAATTATATTGTAAACACATTGCTAAATGTTTTTACATCCACTACAACCATATCATCACGAGTGGTCAGACCTCCTACAAGTAAGGGGCTTTTCGTTATGATGATTTTGAGTATTCTCGCTACGGTTGTCCTGCTCGGCGCGTTGTTCTATCACCGCGTGAGCTTATTTATCAGCAGTCTGATTTTGCTCGCCTGGACAGCCGCCCTAGGCGTTGCTGGTCTGTGGTCGGCGTGGGTACTGGTGCCTCTGACCATTATCCTCGTGCCATTTAACTTTGCGCCTATGCGTAAGTCGATGATTTCCGCGCCGGTATTTCGCGGTTTCCGTAAGGTGATGCCGCCGATGTCGCGCACTGAGAAAGAAGCGATTGATGCGGGCACCACCTGGTGGGAGGGCGACTTGTTCCAGGGCAAGCCGGACTGGAAAAAGCTGCATAACTATCCGCAGCCGCGCCTGACCGCTGAAGAGCAAGCGTTTCTCGACGGCCCGGTAGAAGAAGCCTGCCGGATGGCGAATGATTTCCAGATTACTCATGAGCTGGCGGATCTGCCGCCGGAGTTGTGGGCGTACCTTAAAGAGCATCGCTTCTTCGCGATGATTATCAAAAAAGAGTACGGCGGACTGGAGTTCTCAGCTTATGCCCAGTCTCGTGTGCTGCAAAAACTCTCTGGCGTGAGCGGGATCCTGGCGATTACCGTCGGCGTGCCAAACTCATTAGGCCCGGGCGAACTGTTGCAACATTACGGCACTGACGAGCAGAAAGATCACTATCTGCCGCGTCTGGCGCGTGGTCAGGAGATCCCCTGCTTTGCACTGACCAGCCCGGAAGCGGGTTCCGATGCGGGCGCGATTCCGGACACCGGGATTGTCTGCATGGGCGAATGGCAGGGCCAGCAGGTGCTGGGGATGCGTCTGACCTGGAACAAACGCTACATTACGCTGGCACCGATTGCGACCGTGCTTGGGCTGGCGTTTAAACTCTCCGACCCGGAAAAATTACTCGGCGGTGCAGAAGATTTAGGCATTACCTGTGCGCTGATCCCAACCACCACGCCGGGCGTGGAAATTGGTCGTCGCCACTTCCCGCTGAACGTACCGTTCCAGAACGGACCGACGCGCGGTAAAGATGTCTTCGTGCCGATCGATTACATCATCGGCGGGCCGAAAATGGCCGGGCAAGGCTGGCGGATGCTGGTGGAGTGCCTCTCGGTAGGCCGCGGCATCACCCTGCCTTCCAACTCAACCGGCGGCGTGAAATCGGTAGCGCTGGCAACGGGCGCGTATTCTCACATTCGCCGTCAGTTCAAAATCTCTATCGGTAAGATGGAAGGAATTGAAGAGCCGCTGGCGCGTATTGCCGGGAACGCTTATGTAATGGATGCTGCGGCATCGCTGATTACCTACGGCATTATGCTCGGCGAAAAACCTGCCGTGCTGTCGGCTATCGTTAAGTATCACTGTACCCACCGCGGGCAGCAGTCGATTATTGATGCGATGGATATTACCGGCGGTAAAGGCATTATGCTCGGGCAAAGCAACTTCCTGGCGCGTGCTTACCAGGGCGCACCGATTGCCATCACCGTTGAAGGGGCTAACATTCTGACCCGCAGCATGATGATCTTCGGACAAGGAGCGATTCGTTGCCATCCGTACGTGCTGGAAGAGATGGAAGCGGCGAAGAACAATGACGTCAACGCGTTCGATAAACTGTTGTTCAAACATATCGGTCACGTCGGTAGCAACAAAGTTCGCAGCTTCTGGCTGGGCCTGACGCGCGGTTTAACCAGCAGCACGCCAACCGGCGATGCCACTAAACGCTACTATCAGCACCTGAACCGCCTGAGCGCCAACCTCGCCCTGCTTTCTGATGTCTCGATGGCAGTGCTGGGCGGCAGCCTGAAACGTCGTGAGCGTATCTCGGCACGTCTGGGGGATATTTTAAGCCAGCTTTACCTCGCCTCTGCCGTTCTGAAGCGTTATGACGACGAAGGCCGTAATGAAGCCGATCTGCCGCTGGTGCACTGGGGCGTACAGGATGCGCTGTATCAGGCAGAACAGGCGATGGACGATTTACTGCAAAACTTCCCGAACCGCGTGGTTGCCGGGCTGCTGAATGTGGTGATCTTCCCGACCGGACGTCATTATCTGGCACCGTCTGACAAGCTGGATCATAAAGTGGCGAAGATTTTACAAGTGCCGAACGCCACTCGTTCACGTATTGGTCGCGGTCAGTACCTGACGCCAAGCGAGCATAACCCGGTTGGTTTACTGGAAGAGGCGTTGGTGGATGTGATTGCCGCCGACCCGATTCATCAGCGGATCTGTAAAGAGCTGGGTAAAAATCTGCCATTTACCCGTCTGGATGAACTGGCGCACAACGCGCTGACGAAGGGCTGATTGATAAAGATGAAGCCGCTATTCTGGTGAAAGCGGAAGAAAGCCGTCTGCGCAGTATTAACGTTGATGACTTTGAGCCGGAAGAGCTGGCGACGAAGCCGGTAAAGTTGCCGGAGAAAGTGCGGAAAGTTGAAGCCGCGTAATTGAATAACGGAGCCGAAAGGCTCCGTTTCTTTATCCGCTAATTATTTAAAATTAAAGCCATCCGGATGGTTTTCCAGGCTGCCGGTCAACGCCGCGAACAGCACCGTTTTACCATCAATCGAAAGCGCATCGTTCACATTCAGCCAGGTGAGTTTCTCTTGCGACGTTTTCTCATCAATAGCCGAGAACAGCCCCGTCATCTGATTAGATTTCTCGGACCACATCACAGCGATACGTTGCGAGCCACAGTCATGCGGTTTGCACGCGCTCATCACCTGATACGTCTCATCTCCCAACGTTACGGTTTGTGCGGGAGTATAAGTACCGCCTTTCATCACCCATGCAGGTAGCTTATGCCCTTGCACCATCTGATTAAACGCAGCTTTGGTGGTTTCGCCCTTTGCAAGGCTGCTAATGGTTAAATCATCCTGCGCCATTGCACTGGTGGCGATGACCAGTGCGGCGACTGTCGTTATTGCCTTAAACATCATTCCTCCCGAGCTTATCCTGCCCATGTTATTAACCTCCTAAAGCCTGGCGATAACACGATAATTTGCAAATCAGATATTTCCAATATCAGCATTTGTTATCAATTTATTCTGCGCTAAGGCAACTGCCTGATAAGGTGTTAAAGTTATAAAACCCTTCGCATAAAGGAGTTGTACACCGTGCCTAGTTTGAAGATTACGCTTTTGCAGCAACCGTTGGTGTGGGTGGATGGTCCTGCCAACCTGCGCCATTTTGATCGTCAACTGGAAGGTATTACCGGGCGCGATGTGATCGTTCTACCGGAGATGTTTACCAGCGGCTTTGCCATGGAAGCGGCAGCTTCGTCGCTTGCACAAGATGACGTAGTGAACTGGATGACAGCTAAGGCGCAGCAGTGCAATGCGCTGATTGCAGGCAGTGTTGCATTACAAACAGAGTCTGGTTCGGTTAACCGCTTTTTGCTGGTTGAGCCGGGCGGCACGGTACATTTTTATGATAAGCGTCATCTGTTCCGCATGGCAGATGAGCATCTGCATTATAAAGCGGGCAATGCGCGAGTGATCGTGGAATGGCGCGGCTGGCGTATTTTGCCGCTGGTGTGCTACGACTTACGTTTTCCAGTGTGGTCGCGCAATCTCAACGATTATGACCTCGCCCTGTACGTCGCCAACTGGCCAGCTCCGCGCTCTCTGCACTGGCAGGCATTGCTGACGGCCCGCGCGATTGAGAATCAGGCGTATGTGGCGGGATGCAATCGCGTCGGCAGCGATGGCAACGGCTGCCATTATCGCGGTGACAGCCGGGTGATTAATCCGCAAGGCGAGATTATCGCTACCGCCGACGCGCATAAGGCAACGCGTATTGATGCGGAGCTGTCGATGGTGGCATTGCGGGAATATAGAGAAAAGTTTCCGGCATGGCGGGATGCGGATGAGTTTAGGTTGTGGTGAGTGGGGGTTGTGTTTAGGGCCGGGGGCTGGGCTAGATTACGAAAGCCCCTAACTTAAACACAATATTACGCCAGAAGTCACCATTTCCAAAACACAGCGTCGCTGTACCGTGGGTTATCTGCCCAACCGCAGCGACACGCCGGTGATCAAAATCAGCGCCAAATGGCTGAGAAAAGCGGGATTTGAGATCGGCACGGGCGTTACCGTGAAGATCTCGGAGGGATGTTTGATCCTGCTTAGGATAACAACGAAGTACAGGAACTGCGCAGGGAACTTTATCAGGTTAAACAGTCAGTTAAGGGGATGCGAGACGGGATGTTTAGTGTGCTGAACGAAAGTTAAATAATAAAAAGCCGGAAAGATCTGGAAGAAATTTCCGGTTATTATCGTTGCTATATCAATAAAATT
>NZ_JBQZXC010000053.1:0-23692 GCF_053555815.1 Shigella sp. SIG6
AAGCCTCCATAACGGAGGCTTCTTTTTTATGGCTGGCAGATGCTTTAATCATCCACCTTAAAACAATATAACCTATTGTTTTAATGACAAATCAGAACGGAATGTCATCATCAAAGTCCATCGGCGGCTCGTTAGACGGCGCTGCCGGAGCGGACTGCTGCGGGCGAGACTGCGCGCCGCCGCTGAACTGATTGCCACCCTGCGGCTGCTGAGGCTGACCCCAACCGCCCTGCGGCTGACCACCACCGATATTGCCACCTGCCGGAGCGCCACCACCCTGACGACCACCCAGCATCTGCATGGTGCCGCCAACGTTCACCACGACTTCTGTGGTGTAGCGATCCTGGCCGGATTGATCGGTCCATTTACGGGTACGCAGCTGACCTTCGATATAAACCTGAGAACCTTTACGCAGATATTCGCTCGCCACTTCTGCCAGTTTGCCGAACAGCACAACGCGGTGCCATTCAGTCTGTTCTTTCATCTCGCCGGTCGCTTTATCACGCCAGGATTCGGAAGTAGCCAGCGTAATGTTGGCAACTGCGCCACCATTTGGCATGTAGCGTACTTCCGGGTCCTGACCCAGATTACCAACGAGAATAACCTTGTTTACGCCTCTGCTGGCCATGTTCGTGTCTCCTGAAAAAAATCGTTCTGAATAAGTGTAAACGCGCGATTGTACCATTACCAATAGCGCTTTTACTATGTTGTGACCTCGGTTCCGGGAAACAAACCTGGCCAGACATTGTTACACAACACTCCGGATAATGCATTCCAATACTGTATATTCATTCAGGTCAATTTGTGTCATAATTAACCGTTTGTGATCGCCGGTAGCACCATGCCACCGGGCAAAAAAGCGTTTAATCCGGGAAAGGTGAATGGATAAGATCGAAGTTCGGGGCGCCCGCACCCATAATCTCAAAAACATCAACCTCGTTATCCCCCGCGACAAGCTCATTGTCGTGACCGGGCTTTCGGGTTCTGGCAAATCCTCGCTCGCTTTCGACACCTTATATGCCGAAGGGCAGCGCCGTTACGTTGAATCCCTTTCCGCCTACGCGCGGCAGTTTCTGTCACTGATGGAAAAGCCGGACGTCGATCATATTGAGGGGCTTTCTCCTGCCATCTCAATTGAGCAGAAATCGACGTCTCATAACCCGCGTTCTACGGTGGGGACAATCACCGAAATCCACGACTATTTGCGTTTGTTGTTCGCCCGCGTCGGCGAACCGCGCTGTCCGGACCACGACGTCCCGCTGGCGGCGCAAACCGTCAGCCAGATGGTGGATAACGTGCTGTCGCAGCCGGAAGGCAAGCGTCTGATGCTGCTCGCGCCAATCATTAAAGAGCGCAAAGGCGAACACACCAAAACGCTGGAGAACCTGGCAAGCCAGGGTTACATCCGTACTCGTATTGATGGCGAAGTCTGCGATCTTTCCGATCCGCCGAAACTGGAACTGCAAAAGAAACATACCATTGAAGTGGTGGTTGATCGCTTCAAGGTGCGTGACGATCTTACCCAACGTCTTGCGGAGTCGTTTGAAACCGCGCTGGAACTTTCCGGTGGTACAGCGGTAGTGGCGGATATGGACGACCCGAAAGCGGAAGAGCTGCTGTTCTCCGCCAACTTCGCCTGCCCAATTTGCGGCTACAGTATGCGTGAACTGGAGCCGCGACTGTTTTCGTTTAACAACCCGGCAGGTGCCTGCCCGACCTGTGACGGCCTTGGCGTACAGCAATATTTCGATCCTGACCGCGTGATCCAAAACCCCGAGCTGTCACTGGCTGGCGGTGCGATCCGTGGCTGGGATCGCCGCAACTTCTATTACTTCCAGATGCTGAAATCGCTGGCAGATCACTATAAGTTCGACGTCGAAGCGCCGTGGGGCAGCCTGAGCGCGAACGTGCATAAAGTGGTGTTGTACGGTTCTGGCAAAGAAAACATTGAATTCAAATACATGAATGATCGTGGCGATACCTCCATCCGTCGTCATCCGTTCGAAGGCGTGCTGCACAATATGGAGCGCCGTTATAAAGAGACAGAATCCAGTGCGGTACGTGAAGAATTAGCCAAGTTTATCAGCAATCGCCCATGCGCCAGCTGCGAAGGGACGCGTCTGCGTCGGGAAGCGCGCCACGTTTATGTAGAGAATACGCCGCTGCCTGCTATCTCCGACATGAGCATCGGTCATGCGATGGAATTCTTCAACAATCTCAAACTCGCTGGTCAGCGGGCGAAGATTGCGGAAAAAATTCTTAAAGAGATCGGCGATCGCCTGAAATTCCTCGTAAACGTCGGCCTGAATTACCTGACACTTTCCCGCTCGGCAGAAACACTTTCCGGCGGTGAAGCCCAGCGTATCCGTCTGGCGAGCCAGATTGGTGCGGGCCTGGTTGGCGTTATGTACGTGCTGGACGAGCCGTCTATCGGCCTGCACCAGCGCGATAACGAGCGCCTGTTGGGTACGCTTATCCATCTGCGCGATCTCGGTAATACCGTGATTGTGGTGGAGCATGACGAAGACGCAATTCGCGCCGCTGACCATGTGATCGATATCGGTCCTGGTGCGGGTGTTCACGGCGGTGAAGTGGTCGCAGAAGGTCCGCTGGAAGCGATTATGGCGGTGCCTGAATCGTTGACCGGGCAGTACATGAGCGGTAAACGCAAGATTGAAGTGCCGAAGAAACGCGTTCCGGCGAATCCAGAAAAAGTGCTGAAGCTGACAGGCGCACGCGGCAACAACCTGAAGGACGTGACGCTCACGCTGCCAGTCGGTCTGTTTACCTGCATCACAGGGGTTTCAGGTTCCGGTAAATCGACGCTGATTAACGACACACTGTTCCCGATTGCCCAACGCCAGTTGAATGGTGCGACCATCGCCGAACCGGCACCGTATCGCGATATTCAGGGACTGGAGCATTTCGATAAAGTGATCGATATCGACCAAAGCCCAATTGGTCGTACTCCACGTTCTAACCCGGCGACCTATACCGGCGTGTTTACGCCTGTGCGCGAACTGTTTGCGGGCGTACCGGAATCCCGTGCGCGTGGTTATACGCCAGGACGTTTCAGCTTTAACGTCCGTGGCGGGCGCTGCGAAGCCTGTCAGGGCGACGGTGTGATCAAAGTGGAGATGCACTTCCTGCCGGATATCTACGTGCCGTGCGATCAGTGCAAAGGTAAACGCTATAACCGTGAAACGCTGGAAATTAAGTACAAAGGCAAAACCATCCACGAAGTGCTGGATATGACCATCGAAGAGGCGCGTGAGTTCTTTGATGCGGTGCCAGCTCTGGCGCGTAAGCTGCAAACGTTGATGGACGTTGGTCTGACGTACATTCGCCTGGGGCAGTCCGCAACCACACTTTCTGGTGGTGAAGCCCAGCGCGTGAAGCTGGCGCGTGAGCTGTCAAAACGCGGCACCGGGCAGACGCTGTATATTCTCGACGAGCCGACCACCGGTCTGCACTTCGCCGATATTCAGCAACTCCTCGACGTGCTGCATAAACTGCGCGATCAGGGCAATACCATTGTGGTGATTGAGCACAATCTCGACGTGATCAAAACCGCTGACTGGATTGTCGACCTAGGACCAGAAGGCGGCAGTGGCGGCGGCGAAATCCTCGTCTCCGGTACGCCAGAAACCGTCGCGGAGTGCGAAGCTTCGCATACGGCACGCTTCCTCAAGCCGATGCTGTAATCGTTAAGGCCGCTTTCTGAGCGGCCTTTTCCTTTCAGAGTTGTACCAGCAATTTACGCTTTTCTTCCGGTAGTAAATTCACTGCCTGCTGATAAGACGCATCCACCAGATAATAGATTTGCGAATCCGGCAGCGAACCGTCGAGATACACGGTGCTCCAGTGCGCTTTATTCAGATGGCGGCTAGGACGCACATCGCTGTGCTGCTGACGTAGCAGCTCCGCCAGCTCCGGGCTGGTTTTCAGCGAAACAGCTGGGCGATTTTCTACTTCTTTCACCATCGCAAACAGTACATCTTCCACTTTGATCTGCGTCGCTTTCCAGTCGTTATGCACGCTCTGTTCTGCGCCTGGTTTTGCCATGCAATATTGTAGCAACTCCGAAATGGTCATTTTTTACTCCCCTTGTAGTGTCGCGATGATGCGACGCGATCCGCCGTGGATGCGATGTTCCCCCAGCCAGATGCCTTGCCAAGTGCCGGTCTGAATACGCCCTTTATGTACCGGCAATACAAGCGATGTTCCCAGCATTGAGGATTTGATATGAGAAGGCATATCGTCTGCTCCCTCATAGTCATGCTCATAATTTCCGTTGTCGGGAACGGTGCGGAGGAAAAAACACTCCATGTCGTGGCGTACGGTGGGATCGCAGTTCTCATTAAGTGTCAGAGAGGCGGAGGTATGTTGCAGCAACAGATGCAGTAAGCCGATGTTAACGCGCGGCATATCAGCCAGCTGATTCAGAATTTCATCCGTTACCAGATGAAACCCACGAGATTTGGCGCTAAGCGTGAGCGTCTTTTGATACCACATGTGCTGCTCCTTGATAAAACTCTCTTAATCAGTTTGCAGCAAGACAGCGAAAGGATAAAGGTGTGATTAAAAAAACAGCATTCGGGAGAGCATCACTCTCTCCCGCTCTGTCAGTATTCTGAATTGACGATCACCTCTTCACCAAACGCACCCGCTTGTGGCAAGGGTTTGTAGGTAGAGTTGGAGGCGCGCAGAATGCGGATACCACGAGCGCCGACATCGCGTGCGGCGGTAATATCGTTATCGGAATCGCCATAAAAAATTCGGATATTTTTATCCTGCAGCCATTGCGATTTTGTATTTTGCCCTGGTTTATCGCCCGCAAAGATTACCGGATTCATGTTGGTGGCAGGAATATGAAAATTATCCGCCAGCGTTTTTGAAACCGTTTCTGTTTTCGTCGGGCTACGACCAGTCACAAAGAAGATCGCGTCACCGCGGCGTACATGCATATCAATCAGCTGGCGAGCGACCTCTTTTGGAATGCTGAATTCATCCCAGCCATTATTCATTTTTTCCCAGAACACAGGATTTTTCAGATAATCTTCGCTTTCTGGCGAGAAGTTTTTTTTGCCGCGCCAGAACCCCGGACTGGAAAAAAGTACCGTGTCATCGATATCAAACCCCACCGCCATTGGCGGACGCCCTGCGAGGCTATTTTCAATTTGTGCGACCGAAACCCAATGAATTGGTGCCTGTTCAGCAAGCCTAGCAACGTTAGTCCCAGGGTTAAGCGGTGAAGGAGATGAGGCCAAGGCAACAGCGGAACTGTTTAGAGCGAACAATAAGCAAACGGCACTGATTGCCTGTGTGATCTTGCGCATATTTTTCCCTAAATAGTCAGTATGTTGAAACTTTTTATTGTGAGATTTGTTGCAAAAACCATCTGACCATAACGCCAGCTGCCGGGGAAAGGAAGGATTATCTGCGGTTTTTGTGATGAAAAGCAGGATGATTATATTTAACCCAGTAAATACGTTCCTGTCTTTTTTTGTATAAAAAATGTTTATTACTCGATGTAAGGATACATTAATTTTACGTTTATTATGATGAATCCTCGGCAAATGAGCGAAATTTGATAGAACATTTATCTGCTGTACGATTTAATGAACTTAATGATACAGCATTACAAAAACAATCGAAGTTTATAAAGATGATTTCTGATTGACCAGCCCCCTACCCTACAATGGTGATTAATTTTATTACTCGCGATGGAGATGATGATATGAATATATCATATGTGAATAGCAACAAAACGACATCTTTACCTGTTGAGCTAGATGCACTAAATAATAAAGATATCTCTTATGCCAAAGATTTCTTTTTATACATAGAAACACAGTTAAAAATTGCAAAAGATTTTTGTAGACCTGGAGAAGAAGTATCAAGTTCTATTGCAAGTAAAGTTTTTCACGCATTTATTGATTTAGTTAACAAAATCAGGGGTAAGAAAGACTTTATGTATATTTGCACGCTTTGCTGTTTTGCCGAGGAGGTTAAAGGTGATTATTCTCATTACAGGACCTTTTTATTTGATATTGGTAATCAATATAAGGTTAAACTTACACAAAGCGGAAAAAAAGAGTTCTCTTTAACATTAGAATTTAACGATACTATAATTGAATCTCAGAAAGTCACAGGCAATAAGGCAAAGCATATTCTTGAGGATATAGAAATATTCTATCGTAACAAACCCGATACTTATTATTAAATTTAATAATGGTTAGATGTGCAGAAATTATTACTCCACACGAAAAAATAGGGAAAGGAATTCCAGATAATTGGGATAAACTTAACAATAAAAGAACTGACAACGTTTTATTATCTCTCACGTAGAACAACGGCATCAAAAAAATCATCTACAAAGAAATAGTGAAAGCGACGACAGTTTAATTTCACTGCAGGCTGGGTAACTCCAGCCTGCTTTCCTGCATTACATCACCGCAGCAAACGCCTTTGCCACACGTTGTACATTTGCCGTATTTAACCCGGCGACACACATGCGACCGCTGGCGATGAGATAGACACCAAATTCTTCACGTAGTCGGTCAACCTGAGCGGCACTTAAACCGGTATAACTGAACATGCCGCGCTGATTAAGCAGATAATCGAAATTGCGTTCTGGCATCTCTGTGCTTAATACCTTCACCAATTCCTGACGCATTGCCAGAATGCGAGTACGCATCTCTTCTACTTCCGCCAGCCAGCTGGCTTTCAATGCCTCGTCATTCAGCACTGCAGCCACCACCTGCGCACCAAAATTCGGCGGGCTGGAGTAGTTGCAGCGAACTGTTGCTTTCAATTGCCCCAGTACGCGGCCAGCGGCTTCGGCATCTTCACACAGAACAGAAAGTCCGCCGACGCGCTCGCCGTAAAGGGAGAAAATTTTCGAGAACGAATTGCTCACCAGAGCGGGTAATCCAGCGCTGGCAATGGCGCGAATAGCGTAGGCATCCTCTTCCATACCGGCACTAAATCCTTGATAGGCAATATCGAGGAATGGGATAAGCTCGCGGGCTTTGAGAATTTCAATCACCGCATCCCACTGATCATTAGTGAGATCGGCACCCGTTGGGTTGTGGCAACATGGATGCAGCAACACAATACTGCGGGCAGGTAATGTTTTCAGCGTCGCCAACAGGTCATTAAAGCGCACGCTGTTAGTCACTTCGTCATGCCAGGGGTAAGTACTCACTTCGAATCCAGCCCCGGCGAATATTGCTACGTGGTTTTCCCAAGTAGGATCGCTGACCCAGACGCCTGATTCCGGGAAGTAGCGTTTCAGGAAATCCGCGCCCACTTTCAATGCCCCTGAGCCGCCAAGGGTTTGAATGGTTGCTACGCGCTGTTGTTGCAGTACCGGATGGTCCGCACCAAACAGCAGCGGCGCAATGGCATGGCGATAGCTGTTAAGCCCTTCCATCGGTAAATAAAGCGAAGCGCCATGGGGCTGCGCATTCAGGCGCGCTTCCGCCTCCGCCACGGCTTTCAATTGTGGAATAATTCCGTCTTCGTTGTAGTACAGACCGATACTTAAATTCACTTTGTCGCTGCGAGGGTCTTCTTTAAAACGCTCCATAAGCGTAAGAATCGGGTCGCCAGCGTAGGCGTCAACTTTTTGAAACACGCGATGGTTCTCCAGGTTTACGGGCAGGTGGTTAAAACACAATAAACCGGAAGAAGGCGAAGATCGAGTGGATGTTCAGGAGCGAACGGCAATTAGCAACAGAGTGAGACTAATGATAAACGTACATCCGCCAGAGGCACGACCTTTATAAGAGCATGAAAGAACATCAACTTATTGAATTTTTAGGATTTTATTGGCCGGATAAGGCATTCACGCCGCATCCGGCACAGACAATCAAATATTACAGAACGATTAATCCACGTATTTCATCGCGACCCTTGAAGTCAGGCGCGTAATAAGTTCGTAAGCGCTTACTTTCGTCATTTCAGCGATACGTTCTACGGGCAAACCTTCGCCCCATAAAATGACCGGATCCCCGGCTTTGTCCTGCGCCTGTGGACCTAAGTCTACGCAGATCATATCCATCGCCACGCGCCCGACAATCGGTACTTCGCGACCGTTCACCAGCACTGGCGTACCGGACGGCGCGGCGCGCGGATAACCATCGCCATAGCCCATCGCGACTACGCCAAGACGGGTATCACGTTCGCTTACCCAGGTTCCACCATAACCAACAGGCTCTCCGGCTTTATGCTCACGCACGGCAATCAGGCTGGAGGTTAGTGACATCACTGGCTGACAGCCAAAATCGGCACCGGTGGAGCGATCTTCCAGCGGCGAGACGCCATAAAGAATGATGCCCGGGCGCACCCAGTCAAAATGCGACTGTGGCCACAGCAGAATGCCACCCGACGCGGCAATGGAACGTTGACCAGGTTTGCCTTCGCAAAAGGTATTAAAGATAGCGAGTTGTTTCTCGGTTGCGCCACATTTTGGTTCATCCGCGCGCGCAAAATGGCTGACGATATTCACCGGCTGACGAACGTTTTTGCACTGGGTCAGGCGATGATAAAACGCCTCAGCCTGTTCCGGCCTTACGCCCAGACGGTGCATACCGGTATCGAGTTTCATCCAGACGGTAACCGGCTCGTCCAAGCTAGCCTCTTCCAGCGCAGCCAGCTGTTCTTCGTTATGCACGGCGGTATGAAAATGTTGCGCAGAAATCGTCGGCAGATCTCTGGCATCAAAAAAGCCTTCGAGTAACAGTACAGGTTTGGTGATTCCCCCCGCACGCAGTCGCAGAGCTTCTTCGAGACGGGCTACGCCAAAGGCGTCAGCATCGGGGAGCGTTCGCGCGGTCTCAAGAAGACCGTGACCATAAGCGTTCGCTTTCACCACCGCAACCATTTTACTGGCAGGTGCCAGTTCACGAAGACGTTGCAGGTTGTGTCGCAGAGCGCGGCGGTTAATCACAACAGTTGCCGCTTGCATTTGTGTTCCTTGATAATTGTTTGCTTTAATTACCTAATTCATAAAATAATTATTATTCGTCGTCGTACTGCGGCCCCGCATAGTTGTCGAAGCGCGACCATTGACCGTTAAAGGTCAGGCGTACCGTCCCGATTGGGCCGTTACGTTGTTTACCGATAATAATTTCCGCGATGCCTTTTAAATCACTGTTTTCGTGATACACCTCATCACGATAGATAAACATGATCAAGTCCGCATCCTGCTCGATAGAGCCAGATTCACGCAGGTCGGAGTTGACCGGACGTTTGTCGGCACGTTGTTCCAGAGAACGGTTCAACTGGGACAGCGCCACCACCGGCACGTTCAGTTCTTTCGCCAGTGCTTTCAGCGAGCGGGAGATTTCTGCAATTTCCAGCGTACGGTTATCGGAAAGCGCCGGTACGCGCATCAGTTGCAGGTAGTCGATCATGATAAGCCCGATGCCGCCGTGTTCACGGGCAATACGGCGTGCGCGGGAACGCACTTCCGTTGGCGTCAGGCCGGAAGAGTCATCGATATAGATATTGCGTTTTTCGAGCAAAATACCCATGGTGCCGGAAATGCGCGCCCAGTCTTCATCATCGAGCTGCCCGGTACGGATTTTAGTCTGGTCAACGCGCGACAGCGACGCCAGAGAACGCATCATGATCTGTTCTGATGGCATCTCCAGCGAGAAGATAAGTACTGGTTTATCCTGCAACATTGCCGCGTTTTCGACGAGGTTCATCGCAAATGTTGTTTTACCCATCGACGGACGCGCGGCGACGATGATCAAATCCGACGGCTGCAAGCCAGCGGTTTTTTTGTTGAGATCGTCATAACCGGTGTTTACCCCGGTAACGCCATCGTGTGGCTGCTGAAACAACTGCTCAATACGCGCCACGGTTGCGTCGAGCACATCGGCGATGTTCTTCGGCCCTTCGTCTTTGTTTGCACGACTTTCGGCAATTTTAAAGACGCGGGATTCAGCAAGGTCCAGCAGATCTTCGCTGGTACGCCCCTGCGGATCAAAACCGGCTTCAGCAATCTCATTCGCAACCGAGATCATCTCACGGACAACGGCACGTTCACGCACGATGTCCGCATAAGCACTGATGTTCGCCGCACTTGGCGTATTTTTTGACAGCTCTGCCAGATAAGCAAAACCACCGACGCTATCGAGTTGCCCCTGGCGTTCCAACGATTCCGCAAGGGTAATCAGATCGATAGGACTACCGCTTTCCTGCAAACGCGCCATTTCAGTAAAGATATGACGGTGTGGGCGGGTGTAAAAATCGTCTGCTACCACACGCTCGGCTACATCATCCCAGCGTTCGTTATCCAGCATTAAACCGCCCAACACCGACTGCTCCGCTTCGATCGAGTGCGGAGGCACTTTCAGCCCGGCAACTTGTGGATCGCGTTCGCGGGGTTCAGCCTGCTGTTTGTTGAAGGGTTTATTTCCTGCCATAGTGAATGGAGTTACCGAAATAAAGAATGGGTCGAAACTTTACCATATGAAGCAGACCCTGACGATACGTTCTGGAGGACACATGGCAACACGAATTGAATTTCACAAGCACGGTGGCCCGGAAGTACTTCAAGCCGTAGAGTTCACTCCTGCCGATCCGGCGGAGAATGAAATCCAGGTCGAAAATAAAGCCATCGGCATCAATTTTATCGACACGTATATCCGCAGCGGCCTTTACCCGCCGCCATCGCTACCCAGCGGATTAGGTACCGAAGCGGCAGGCATCGTGAGTAAAGTCGGCAGTGGTGTAAAGCATATTAAGGCTGGCGATCATGTAGTCTATGCGCAGTCGGCGTTAGGCGCTTACAGCTCTGTGCATAACATTAATGCGGATAAAGCGGCGATTCTGCCTGCGGCAATTTCTTTTGAGCAAGCTGCGGCATCCTTCCTGAAAGGCTTAACGGTTTATTATCTGCTGCGCAAAACCTATGAAATTAAACCCGATGAACAGTTCCTGTTCCACGCAGCGGCTGGCGGCGTTGGCTTAATTGCCTGCCAGTGGGCAAAAGCCCTGGGCGCGAAACTCATCGGCACCGTAGGAACCGCGCAAAAAGCGCAGAGCGCGCTAAAAGCCGGCGCGTGGCAGGTTATTAACTATCGTGAAGAGAATCTGGTCGAGCGATTGAAAGAGATCACCGGCGGTAAGAAAGTGCGCGTAGTGTACGATTCCGTGGGCAGAGACACCTGGGAACGGTCGCTGGATTGCCTGCAACGCCGCGGCTTAATGGTCAGTTTTGGCAACTCATCAGGTGCGGTTACCGGTGTGAACTTAGGCATTCTCAATCAAAAAGGCTCGTTGTATGTGACACGCCCTTCCCTGCAAGGCTATATCACCACGCGGGAGGAATTAACCGAGGCCAGTAATGAACTGTTCTCTTTGATTGCCAGCGGTGTGATTAAGGTCGATGTCGCCGAGCAGCAGAAATATCCGCTGAAGGATGCGCAGCGTGCGCATGAGATTCTGGAAAGCCGGGCGACGCAAGGTTCCAGCCTGCTGATTCCATAAAAGAAATAGGGCTTCCACCTGGGAAGCCCTTTCTTTTTATAGTTCGGCTGTATGTAGGGTACAGCACGATGAATCTGTTAGAGGCGCAATAGTGACAGATTTGATTATCAATTCCTATTTTGTTCTAAGGATAAAACCTTAGGTTGTGATCATCCGCACAATCCCTTAGTAACGCCAGCGGTCATAACGCTGATATTTCGGCATTTTTGGTGCTTTAATCGCCTTAATAACCCACACCACCGCAATCGCCAGTAGTAACCACGGCAGCAACTTAATCATCAATGCCAGCATACCGCCGAGGAACATAATGGCCGTCGCCACAACCAGCGCGGCGATAATGCCCAGCAACGAAACGCCGGTGACCATCAGCATGACAAAAAAGCCAATCACAAAAAGTAGTTCCAGCATGATGCTCTCCCAAATATGAAATCTCTTGCTGGCATTACAAGAATCATGCCAAAAATAATCTATTGATTTAACAGCAAAACGCCCCGCGACGGTGCGCAGGGCGTGGTGAATTTGACTACTTTTTGGTGAAAAGTTAACGCTTATCCGCCACCAGTTTGAGCGCGTGTTCCAGCACGTTAATGTCAGCACCCGCTTTATGGGCATTTTCACTTAAATAACGCCGCCACTGCCGCGCGCCAGGAATACCCTGGAACAAACCCAGCATATGCCGGATAATATGGCCGAGATACGTCCCCTGGCTGAGTTCATGCTCAATGTACGGATACATGGCACGCACTACTGCCACCGGATCGGCATCGGTATCCGAGGAACCAAAGATCTCCCGGTCTACCGCCGCCAGAATACCCGGATTCTGATACGCCTCGCGCCCGACCATCACGCCATCCATATGTTGCAAATGCGCTTTAGCTTCTTCCAGCGACTTGATACCACCGTTAATCGACATTGTCAGATGCGGGAAGTCACGCTTCAGTTGATACACACGCGGATAATCGAGCGGCGGGATTTCACGGTTTTCTTTCGGGCTTAACCCCGAAAGCCAGGCTTTACGTGCGTGGATGATGAACATCTCACACTCGCCTTTGCCGGAAACGGTATTGATGAAATCGCAGAGAAATTCATAGCTGTCCTGGTCGTCGATGCCAATACGCGTTTTCACCGTCACCGGAATCGACACCACATCGCGCATCGCTTTCACGCAGTCGGCAACCAGCTGCGCATTACCCATCAGACACGCACCAAACATGCCGTTCTGCACCCGGTCAGACGGGCAGCCGACATTCAGGTTGATCTCATCATATCCGCGCGCTTCTGCCAGCTTTGCACACTGCGCCAGCGCCGCCGGATCGCTACCGCCCAGTTGCAACGCTACCGGATGTTCTTCTTCACTGTACGCCAGATAATCACCTTTACCGTGAATAATCGCCCCTGTGGTCACCATTTCGGTATAAAGCAACGTATTGCGGGAAAGCAGACGCAAGAAATAGCGGCAATGTCTGTCCGTCCAGTCGAGCATTGGTGCAACGCTAAACCGACCACTCCAGTGAACGTCAGTTTTTTCAGGCATTGCGCTGGTTTGGTTGATTTTTTGCATTTCAGAATTACCGTGCATTTTCAAATGTAGAGATTATTTTATCGATATATCATGGGGTTATGTTATTCAGCTTCACTGTTCAGGAGGCTCAATAGCGGGGTACTATACCATAACAACAGGAAGCGCCTGTCTCATTGCAAAAGAAAATTGAGATCCTCTCAAGGCATGAAGCTCTCACGAAGTGATGGAAATAATCTTATTAGCCGTTAACTTTGTTAAGGCCAATGATAAACAATCCAGGTTCGACGATAAATAAAAAATCACACATTAAACTCTGGTGATATATCTCCCTGCTAATAGCATTGATAGAGAAAAAAGAACCTAATAAATATTGGGTCCTTTTATATAATGCCTTCCATACTATCGAAGAACTTCACATATTATTTCTCCGATTTAACCCCGAACAAGTCATAAATTAATTTAGAAGTGTCTGTAAGTATTTTAATCTCTTCCTTTGAGGCTGGGTCAAACGACTTCACGAAGCTAATTAATTGTGGTGCAGCATCTCGCATTTTGCTTAAAATATCAGGATCGAGCGTTCCTTCATTCACCAGATGTGACATCTTATCCAGATAGCCATCAAAATTCATTTCTCCCCCATCTGCCAGACGCTTCATCTCTCCCAGGTACTTCTTCATATCACGTTGATATAATTTTTCAAACTGAGCTTTCAGGTAGCTCTCATTATTTTCATTAATATACACTGTTTCTGATAAATCTGCGTAGGCACTAGAATATGAAAGTGAAATTAACAGCGAAGCAAATAATTTTAAGCTGTTGTCATCATGTTCCTGGCAGGCATTAACAAACGTTAAAAAACCAGAACCTATTGCTTGAAAATGTATATTCGCTAAAGGTTCATTATCCTTAGATTCCTCATAAAATAGCTGAACCGTGGAGGGAAGGCCATTCTTAGTTTCTACATCAAAAGTACATTGTTCAATGGGCATTGCATCTTTATTATCCCCAAGATTACATATACTATTAATCGCGAAATGAAAAATAGCCCGGTCAACAACTGATGCAATAAAGTCACGATCGTTTAAATCCTCATCAGTGCAATCGTCAGTATACTTATTGACCCACATTTTGAGAACATTTATTTGCTCAATTAAAAACACATTTTTTTACGTGCATGCCATAAATTATGCGTGATTCGTTGAATAAACAAATCTATTTTTGCAATAATTATATCCCGATGACGCAGCGCTGCATAATCAATAGATTTACCATATATATTATTTAATTTACCTTTGATTGAACCTCTATTATCCAATTTATCTTTGGTTGCATCTTTATTTTCGAATTGATTTGAATTGAGTGTTTTATTAAAGTATCCAGTTGCACCGGGTATTATCTTCAACATGATTCATCTACCTTTTTTGTCGTACCGTGTCCTCCTTATAATTCTTTTGCCATCTGGTCACTATCAAAAATCGCTCATAATTTCTGAACTACAGGTATGCGTTTAAACCCAGTTAAATAAATAGCGAGTTAACTTGAAGCAATTTATTTAAAAATGAATTATTAATTATTATCGTGTTGATAATGGTACGACAAGGCAACACAACACCTTACCTACAAAACAGAAAATCAACATTACGGCAACAATAAGGGTTCTCGGTGTTTTTCCTGGAACATGGTAAAGTAAGGACATTCTTAACCCCCACTTTGAGGTGCCCGATGGAAAAGACCACAACGCAGGAGTTATTAGCGCAGGCTGAAAAAATCTGCGCGCAGCGTAATGTGCGCCTGACCCCACAGCGCCTGGAAGTGTTGCGCCTGATGAGTCTGCAGGATGGCGCTATCAGCGCTTATGATCTGCTTGATTTACTGCGCGAAGCTGAACCGCAAGCCAAGCCGCCAACGGTTTATCGCGCGCTGGATTTTCTGCTTGAGCAAGGTTTTGTGCATAAGGTGGAATCCACCAACAGTTATGTGCTCTGTCATCTGTTCGACCAGCCCACGCATACGTCAGCCATGTTTATTTGCGATCGCTGCGGCGCGGTGAAAGAAGAGTGTGCAGAAGGCGTGGAAGACATTATGCATACGCTGGCGGCAAAAATGGGGTTTGCCCTGCGGCATAATGTGATTGAAGCACATGGGCTCTGTGCGGCATGCGTGGAAGTGGAAACGTGTCGTCATCCTGAACAGTGCCAGCATGATCACTCTGTGCAGGTGAAAAAGAAACCGCGTTAAGAGGGCGTACATCCTTGTACACGTCGGGCAGGAGGGATTAATTACCAGCGATATTCATTGCGGGTTTCCCAATCCACGACCTCTTTTTCTGCCTGATCTTTCTGATAACCATAACGTTCCTGGATTTTACCGACCAGTTGATCACGTTTACCTTCAATGATCGTCATATCATCATCGGTCAGTTTGCCCCATTGCTCTTTCACTTTACCTTTAAACTGTTTCCAGTTACCGCCGGCTTCATCTTTATTCATAATCAAGACCTCATCGTTAGGTTGTGAATGAGAGTACGTTCACTTTTCTTCTGAACGTGAGATTAAGTGTAGTCAGCAATTTGGCTTAGGATAATTTATTCAGAATTTTTAACCGTCACGTTGCGGCAAACCAGGTACCGTTGCGCCAGTGACGCCGCCAGATAGCCGCCAGAGAAAGCCCGCGCAACGCCAGAAAGACGGTTAATGCCAGCCACAAACCATGATTACCCAGCCACGGCAGCGTAAGGAGCGTCAGCGCAAAACCTGCGGCGGCCACCGCCATACTGTTACGCATTTCGGCGGCACGCGTTGCGCCTATAAACATGCCGTCCAGCAGATAACACCAGACGCCAACCAACGGCAAAATCACCTGCCAGATAAGATAGCGGTCAGCCAGCTGCTGAATCTGGGTTAACGACGTCAGCAACGCAATGATGTGTTCCCCTGCCAGCAAATAAACCACCGAAAACAGTAACGCTACAATCCCCGACTGGCGGCACGCTGCCCGCCATACATCCAGCAACTGGCTACCGTCGCGCGCACCGTATGCCTGACCGGAGTGCGCTTCAACCGCGTAGGCAAAACCATCAAGCGCATAGGCGGTAAAGGTGAGTAGCGTCATCAGAACCGCGTTAACAGCGATAATGTCACTCCCCAGTCGCGCACCAAGTACGGTGATCGCGCCGAAACAGAGTTGCAACAACAGCGAACGCAGCATGATATCGCGGTTAAGCGCCAGCAAGCGACGGAAGTTTCCTCGCCAGGCAGTTTTCAGCATTTCGCCGGAAATTCCGCGTAGTTTGAGGATTTTACGCACCATTAGCAGACCAATCAGCAATGTTGCATATTCCGCAATAACCGTCGCCAGCGCCGCGCCTGTTCCAGGACCGCTTCACTACCGCCAACAATATGCAGCGCCAGATCGATAATCGGCGTACGCAACAGCGCAATTAACGCCCCGGCCCCCAACGCCAACAGCAACGGTTGCACCAGCGCACGGGCTAATGCCTGAGGATTTTTGGCACCATAAGCCTGCGCAGTCAGCCCGGTGGTGCTCATGCGTAAAAACAGCAACAGCATAAAGAGAAAGCTGGTCGCCGTTGCACCAACCGCCACGCCGCCCAAATAAACCGGACTATCAAGATGACCAATTACCGCCGTATCGACCAGTCCCAGCAACGGAACGGTGATATTGGAGAAAATCATGGGTAAGGCGAGATGCCAGAGTGCTTTATCAGATGAAGTGAGGAATGCCATGCAGACAAGCCTGATGAAGAGAGATGAAAAACAAACCGCGACGCCAGGCGGCATCGCGGTCTCAGAGATATGTTACAGCCAGTCGCCGTTGCGAATAACCCCAACCGCCAGCCCTTCAATGGTGAAGCTCTGCTGACGAAGGTCAACGACAATTGGTTTAAACTCGCTATTTTCTGGCAACAGTTCGACTTTATTGCCCTGTTTTTTCAGGCGCTTAACGGTAACTTCGTCATCAATACGTGCGACAACGACCTGACCGTTACGTACATCCTGAGTTTTATGCACTGCCAGCAAGTCGCCATCCATAATGCCGATATCTTTCATCGACATCCCGCTGACGCGCAGCAGGAAATCAGCATTCGGCTTGAACAAGGAAGGATCGACCTGATAATGACCTTCAATATGCTGTTGCGCCAGAAGCGGTTCACCGGCAGCCACACGACCTACCAGCGGCAACCCTTCTTCCTCTTCCTGCAACAGACGAATCCCGCGTGATGCGCCGGAAACAATTTCAATAACGCCTTTGCGTGCCAGCGCCTTCAGATGTTCTTCAGCCGCGTTTGGGGAACGGAACCCCAAACGCTGCGCGATTTCCGCACGCGTCGGCGGCATACCTGTCTGGCTGATGTGATCACGGATGAGATCAAACACCTCTTGTTGCCTGGCCGTTAACGCTTTCATTCCGCCCCCTGGGTGTATATACAGTTATGCTGTGAGTATATACAGCAAAAGGCGATTTTGGAACCATAAACTGCACAATAAACCAGAGATTTATCGAAATCTGGAAGGGTTATCCAAAATGCGACCATAACAGGATGCACCAGGTAATCACGGCGACGATAATGGCAATCAGCACCGCGGCGGATCCCATATCTTTTGCGCGTCCGGAAAGCTCATGGTATTCAGAGCCAATTCGGTCAACCACTGCTTCGATGGCGCTATTGAGGATTTCCACAATCATCACCAGCATCACGGAGCTGATAAGCAGCACGCGGGTAATTGCGTCCACATCCAGCCAGCAGGCGATGACCACCGCCAACAATACCGCTACGCCTTCCTGACGGAATGCCGCTTCGTTGATCCATGCAGCGCGTAAACCTTTCCAGGAATAGCCAGCAGCTTTGATAATTCGGGTGAATCCAGTGGTATTATTGGCCATTGAAAGAACCTTTTTACATTATGAGCGTCAATATCAGTGTACCGTTAAATCCGATGATTCGGGTTTGCGTAACGCCGCGCGAAACATGAGCGGATACCACAGAATTTCCCATGACTTTCTGCTATCCTTGCCGCGCATTTGCATTATTAACCAGAGGCTTTACATCGTTTATGTCCGGCTGGCCACGAATTTACTACAAATTACTGAATTTACCATTAAGCATCCTGGTAAAAAGCAAGTCTATTCCGGCAGATCCTGCCCCGGAACTGGGGCTGGATACCTCTCGTCCAATTATGTACGTTTTACCGTACAACTCGAAAGCAGATTTGCTGACGTTGCGCGCCCAGTGTCTGGCACATGATTTGCCTGACCCGTTAGAGCCGCTGGAAATCGACGGCACGCTACTGCCGCGCTATGTGTTCATTCACGGCGGGCCGCGTGTATTCACCTATTACACGCCGAAAGAAGAGTCTATTAAGCTTTTCCACGACTATCTCGATTTGCACCGTAGCAACCCAAATCTGGATGTGCAGATGGTGCCAGTATCGGTGATGTTTGGTCGCGCGCCGGGGCGTGAAAAAGGCGAAGTGAACCCGCCGCTGCGTATGCTTAACGGCGTACAGAAATTTTTCGCTGTACTGTGGCTCGGTCGCGACAGTTTTGTGCGTTTCTCGCCGTCAGTGTCGCTGCGCCGTATGGCGGATGAACACGGCACGGATAAAACTATCGCTCAGAAACTGGCGCGCGTGGCGCGTATGCACTTTGCCCGTCAACGTCTGGCTGCCGTAGGCCCACGTCTGCCTGCTCGTCAGGATCTGTTTAATAAGCTGCTCGCCTCCCGCGCCATTGCCAAAGCGGTAGAAGATGAAGCGCGCAGCAAAAAAATCTCCCATGAAAAAGCGCAGCAGAACGCGATTGCGCTGATGGAAGAGATTGCGGCGAATTTCTCTTACGAGATGATCCGCCTGACTGACCGCATTCTGGGCTTCACCTGGAACCGATTTTATCAGGGCATCAACGTCCATAACGCCGAGCGCGTTCGCCAGCTGGCCCACGACGGTCATGAGCTGGTGTATGTGCCTTGCCACCGCAGTCACATGGACTACCTGCTACTTTCTTACGTGCTGTACCACCAGGGGCTGGTGCCGCCGCATATCGCCGCCGGGATCAACCTGAACTTCTGGCCGGCCGGGCCGATTTTCCGCCGTCTGGGGGCGTTCTTTATTCGCCGTACTTTTAAAGGCAATAAACTTTATTCCACCGTTTTCCGTGAGTATCTCGGCGAACTGTTCAGCCGTGGTTATTCCGTCGAGTACTTCGTGGAAGGCGGTCGTTCCCGCACGGGGCGTTTGCTGGATCCGAAAACCGGTACGCTGTCGATGACCATTCAGGCGATGCTGCGTGGCGGCACGCGTCCGATTACGCTGATTCCGATCTATATCGGTTATGAGCACGTCATGGAAGTGGGTACTTACGCCAAAGAACTGCGCGGCGCGACGAAAGAGAAAGAGAGCCTGCCGCAGATGCTTCGCGGTTTAAGCAAGCTGCGTAATCTCGGTCAGGGTTACGTCAACTTCGGTGAACCAATGCCGTTGATGACCTACCTTAACCAGCACGTACCAGACTGGCGTGAATCTATCGATCCCATCGAAGCGGTGCGTCCGGCCTGGTTAACGCCGACGGTCAATAATATTGCTGCCGATCTGATGGTACGCATTAACAACGCAGGCGCGGCAAACGCCATGAACCTGTGCTGTACTGCGCTACTGGCATCACGTCAGCGCTCACTCACCCGCGAGCAGTTAACCGAGCAACTCAACTGCTACCTGGATCTGATGCGCAACGTACCTTACTCCACGGACTCTACCGTTCCTTCAGCCAGCGCCAGCGAGCTTATCGATCACGCGCTGCAAATGAACAAGTTTGAAGTCGAGAAAGACACTATCGGCGACATCATCATTCTGCCACGCGAGCAAGCGGTGCTGATGACCTACTATCGCAACAACATTGCGCATATGTTGGTGCTGCCTTCGCTGATGGCGGCAATTGTCACCCAGCATCGCCACATCTCCCGCGACGTATTGATGGAGCACGTCAATGTGCTTTACCCAATGCTGAAAGCGGAGCTGTTCCTGCGCTGGGATCGCGACGAGTTGCCGGACGTTATTGATGCGCTGGCAAATGAGATGCAACGTCAGGGGCTGATTACCCTGCAAGATGATGAGTTGCATATCAACCCGGCGCATTCTCGCACCCTACAGCTGCTGGCCGCAGGCGCGCGCGAAACGCTGCAACGTTATGCCATCACCTTCTGGTTGTTGAGTGCCAACCCGTCGATCAACCGCGGTACGCTGGAGAAAGAGAGCCGCACCGTTGCGCAACGTCTCTCCGTGCTGCACGGCATCAACGCGCCGGAGTTCTTCGACAAGGCGGTGTTCAGTTCTCTGGTGCTGACGCTGCGTGATGAAGGGTATATCAGCGATAGCGGCGATGCCGAACCAGCAGAAACGATGAAGGTTTATCAGTTGCTGGCGGAGTTGATTACATCAGACGTGCGTTTGACGATTGAGAGTGCGACGCAGGGCGAAGGGTAATCAGAGAGAATTGCCGGATGCGGCGAAAACGCCTTATCCGGCCTACCATGACCTGCAAATTCAATAAATTGCGATTCACCGGGTAGGCCTGAGAAGCGCAGCGCATCAGGCAACCCAGAAGAAAGCCGGATGATCATCCGGCTTTTTTACATCATCAGAAATGCCAGTAACTCATTGCCAGTCCTAAAAACAGTACCAGACCAACATAGTTATTATTCATAAATGCTTTAAAGCAGGCTTCACGCTCGCGGTTGGCAATCAGTTTTTGTTGATAAACAAACAGCGCGCCAGCCACCACAATTGACCAGTAATATCCCCAGCCTAAGCCATTTAACTCACCGATGATCGCCATCAGTGCCAGTACGCCAATCTGCAAAATACCAATAATCAATTTATCGTATTGGCCGAACAGGATTGCCGTGGATTTAATGCCAATCTTCACATCATCATCGCGGTCAACCATCGCATACTGCGTGTCGTAAGCCACCGCCCAGAGAATATTGGCGAGGAACATTAACCAGCAACTCAATGGCACCGACTCACTCACAGCGGCAAAAGCCATTGGAATCGACCAGCCAAACGCCGCGCCCAGCACCACTTGCGGGAGATGGGTATACCGCTTCATAAACGGGTACACCCACGCCAATGCCAGAGCGGCAATCGACAACAGAATGGTCATCGTATTCAGCGTCAGAACCAGTAAAAACGAAATCAGTACCAGCACTACAAACAGCGCGCGCGCCTCTTTCTCTGTTACCGCGCCGCTGGGAAGTGGTCGGTTCGCCGTGCGCTTAACATGACCATCAAACTTGCGATCAGCATAATCATTCACCACGCAACCAGCAGCGCGCATCAGCCAGACACCCGCGACAAACACCGCCAGGATCCAGAGCTGAGGAACGCCCGGTGTCGCCACCCACAACGCCCATAATGTTGGCCAGAGCAGCAGTAACGCGCCAATTGGCTTATCCGTACGCATTAAGCGATGAAACGCCAGCAGCTTATTCTGCGTCAGACTCCACTCCATATTTTTTTCCTCTTAGTACAACGGTGACGCCGGTAAAAACAGTTCTGTTAGCAACAGCGGTTTACCGCTTAATCGCAGGCGGGAACGTCGCCCCCACAGTCCGGCATCACGGCCTATCTCGATAAAATCCCGGGTTAGTGTCGATGATGTGAACAGATAGCGTCCTAACGGCGTTTTACCCAATTTTTGTAACGCTAGTTCCGGCCCGCTTAATGTTGATACAGGAACGACGGTACGACCGGCAAGCCACGGTTCACCATCGGCACATAACAAAATTTCACGTAACCAGTAACGAGACTCTTTCGGCAGCAGCGGCAGTTCTTCGGGGATTTCATTCTGCTCGACAAACCCCTCGCGGATCATCGTCACACTCACCGTTTTTCCCTGCTGTTCAAAACGTTTTGTCATGGAATCCTCCAGCAACAGCCAGTCGAGCAGTTGCGGATCCAGGGCAGGGATCTCTTTAAAATAGCGCAGCGCACGCAGTTGCGTTAACGCGGGGTGTGACATGCCGAACTCTCCGTTACATAACGTAAAGGCATTGTATCGCAGAAAAGTGTTTACGGGAGATGTAAAGCAAATTAAGTGATCTAATGCGCAACAAAAACGCAACAATCGCATGAAGTGGTAAAACGCTGTTGAACCTTACGCTGTGCCGATGCCCGTGCTGGCGAGGGCAACCATAGGGGCATCACCGCCCATGATGCTAGGAACGGTGATGTTTTCCTTTACTTAAATACCTTTATTCTTTATACGAGTAGCTCGCCAACTCGCAGTAAAAATTGGGAAAAGCGCATATTTACCATGAGATTTGGAGCTGAAAAGTGTTTCCTGAGTAAGATTAATAGGCAACATCTTATGTCTGGATTTATAGATACACGTGGAATTCCAATTGGTATCTTTTGTAGGATTCAACATATCATGTAAGCGCTGGGAGCTTACCACCATAACAGGCCCATCATCGACAGAGGAGAACAGGATAAATATATTATCGTTTCGTGTTAATTTATTAGTGTTAAAGGTTCTTAACTTTTCTTCAGTTTCTATAAATATAGGTGAAACATCATCACTACGAATCCACTCTTTATAAAGATACCAGGCATTTGCTTTGATCATATCATCCGTTGATCGTAAGGCCTGATCGATAAGTTGGATAAAAAAATTGTTATTTTTATCAACCAGCCCTTTATTCATATTAAATCTGTTAATAAAATGGATCATCTGTTGGGTATCGAAATTCACCTTACTGAATCGATGTTGACGCATAAAATTATCGAACTTGTCATCTTCCCCAGAATGTATATAACTACGTATAATTGGATCTTTTATATAAGGACAATGGCTAAATGTTTTCTTCATATTCTCAATAAAGTTTTTATTAACAATATTGAGAATTTTTAATTGCATCACCAGTTTTACTGCCAGAACGGATTTCAATATCATTGCATTATCTGGCAATGTATCAATCATTTTTATAATGTTATTGATATAACCATCGAGATCTTCATTCCCAAATATATCTGAATAATCAATAGTTAATTCCAATTGTTCTGTAATGCAATCTTAAAAATTCCCTGTCGACATTCGCACATGATCAAACATAACAGCTGTCAAATTCGATTTAATAAATGATATTTCTTTGGCAGACAGAAACTCTGCTCTGGTGAAGTGCGAAGCGTAAAGATAACAATTATCGAAGTTTGAATTTCTAATCTGACATTCGCGAAAATTACTATGACCAAGTTGACTCTGCGAGAAGTCAACTGTATCAAGAATATTTTGGCTAAAATCAACACATTCGCCACTCGTTTTGAGAAAAATCACATTGTGTAAACGTCGACATTTAAATATGACATTATCAACTGTTGCCTTAGTAAAATTGCAATTCTCAATTTCTTTACATTCGAAAGTTACATGTTGTAGATTTGATGATAAAAAAGACACCTTAGAAATAACGTCACCTTTAAAATGACAATTTGTTAAATCAAAATCAGACAGGTCGATATACCCCTGCGCATCTTTATCCATCAGAAAATTACAAGCACATTCTATTTTTTCATTTCTGTAGAATTTTACACTTATAGTATCATTACTAATTGAGACTTCACGTAACATATTTATTGCATGATTTTTTTC
>NZ_JBQZXC010000054.1:0-23422 GCF_053555815.1 Shigella sp. SIG6
TTATAACAAAAGGGGAGTGCAGAAGGAGTCTTGGCGGGCAATTGGTATAACTAATGCGAAATAAAACAATTATTTAACAAATAATTATCATTGGAGTGACAACTGGGTGGTGAGAAAATAAAGACTCATTAGCTGAATCGTGTAAGAAAAATAGAATTTATAAATGGCGCCAATAATTTCCAAACGCTAAGCCGCACAAAAGAACAAATATTAATAAGCGATGCTGATGTTTATTTAGCCGTAATAATTACGGCGAGTGATTACTACAGCTAAATAATATTTACAGATTACGTCAGATGCGTTTTTCGTAGCGCCAGATAATCCAGCAAACCACCAAGCACGACGCCAGAAAGGGCGACTAAAACCCCGACTTCCAGCAGAGCAGGCAGGAAAGAGAAGTGCGTCAAATCCAGCGCGTCCATCGTCAACAGAAGTAACCACACGGCCAACAGGCTGACGCCCGCCGCCAGTGTCCACATGGCAAAGGCATAACCTGCCGGATATTCGGTACGGGAGATAAAGTTGTCATTTACTCGTGTATATTCAAGCGTCTGGCGGCAAACCAGCAGCAAAATAAGCCCCGGTACGGCAGCGGCGACGGAGAATAGATAGAATGTCGACCAGCCGTGTGCTTCAACAAACCAACCCGCCACGGGGCCGACATAAACTCGCCCTACAGCGGAAAGCGCTGAGAGCAGGGCAAATTGAGTAGCGGAAAATGACTTATTACACAGCGTCATTAACAGCGCGACAAAGGCTGATGTGCCCATCCCGCCACAGAGGTTTTCGAAAAAGACGGCTGCGCCCATGCTGTAGAGATGCTTATCAGTAATCGACAGCAGCCAGTAACCAGCGTTAGACGCACCTTGTAAAATGCCGAAAATCAGCAGCGCCCGGAACAGCGACAGGCGCTGCATCAAAATCCCACCGTACAATGCGCCAACAATGGTCGCCAGTAAGCCAAGCGTTTTGTTTACCACGCCTACTTCACCCGCATCAAACCCGACGCCGCGAATCAAAAACGTAGTTGTCAGGCTCATGGCGAATGCGTCGCCCAGCTTATACAGCACGATAAGAAGCAAAATAAGCCAGGCATTATTGCGACCAAAGAAATCTCGCAGAGGTGCAACAACCGCTTGTTCCAGCGTTTTGGGCACAGGAATGGGGTCGGTTGGTTCTGGTGCAAGCAACGTCGCGATAATACAGGGGATCAACAGCGCCGCCATCAACCAGTACATGCCCTGCCAGCCCAACCATTTATCTGCCAGCCACAGGGCTAGGCCGCCGGAAACCAGCATCCCTAAACGGTAACCCAGCACGCTGATTGCCGCGCCCGCACCACGTTCTTCTGCCGGGAGCACATCGGTTTTCCACGCATCGAAGACAATATCCTGGGAGGCAGAGCAAAAAGCGATCACCACCGCCAGCGCCGCCATCCAGCGGAGTTGGGTGCCTGGTTCGAGAAAACCCATCGCCGCAATGGCGACTAATAACAGGATTTGCGTGGCGAGCAGCCAACCGCGCCGCCGCCCAAAAAATGGGGGCGTGTAGCGGTCCATCAGCGGTGACCAGAGGAATTTAAAAACGTAAGCCTGGCCTACCAGAGAGAAGAAACCAATGGTTTTGAGATCGATATTTTCGACCGTCATCCAGGCCTGTAAGGTGCCGGATGTCAGGGCGAGCGGTAGCCCGGAAGCAAAACCCAGGATCAGCAATATGGCTGAACGCGGCTGTTGAAAAATACGTAAATATTGACTGGACATGGGCGTCTACAGGCCCGGCTTGCACCGGGCCAGAGGGCAGAAATTAACGCGCGTTCTGCTTGATGAATTCGTGAATGCTGGTGTCCTGAGACATATCAGCGATGGTATCGGTCAGCACACTGTTAACCGCATCGGCGATATTTTTGTTGGAGGCCTGGAACGCACCTTCAACGTTGTAGCTGGCACGATAGTTTTTGGTCATTTTGTTGCCATTCTGCGCGGTAGCGATGATGGCGATATCCGCTTTGGTAGCGATGTTGTAGCGCACGTTGCCCTGGGACACGTCAGCATACAGTTGGCTAACGATGATTTGCAGATTAACCGGTCCATTCGGACCAACCATGTAACCACGCGCGGTCATCTGTTTTTCCAGCACTTCTTGCAGCAGGAAACGCAGATCGCGGGAGGCGGTCAGGGTAACGATTTGATTATCGCGGGTGACTTTTGCCAGCGCCTGATCGGTACGCTGATCGGCACCATTAATGCTTACGGTGACGCCCATCAGGCTTGGATCCTGCTGTGGCAGTGTAATCGTCGGGGAAACTTCAATAGTTGTTGGCGGTTTTGCGCATCCTGCAAGCATAAACAGAGCAACTAACGGGAAGAGGATTTTTTTGAACATGTTCGGGCTCTCAGAGACTCTTAAGCGTGTTTGGTAAAAATTCCCGCCATCATAACATTGCCAACGGCGAGGGGAAGTGGGTAAGGCATGTAAATTCATCATGTTGACGAAATAATCACCCCTGGTAAAAGAAACGCTGATGCGAGGCCTGTGTTTCAATCTTTAAATCAGTAAACTTCATACGCTTGACGGAAAAACCAGGACGAAACCTAAATATTTGTTGTTAAGCTGCAATGGAAACGGTAAAAGCGGCTAGTATTTAAAGGGATGGATGACATCTCAGCGTTGTCGGAGGAGATATTTCATGATGATACGTGAGCGGATAGAAGAAAAATTAAGGGCGGCGTTCCAACCCGTATTCCTCGAAGTAGTGGATGAAAGCTATCGTCACAATGTCCCAGCCGGCTCTGAAAGCCATTTTAAAGTTGTGCTGGTCAGCGATCGTTTTACGGGTGAACGTTTTCTGAATCGTCATCGAATGATTTACAGTACTTTAGCGGAGGAACTCTCTACTACCGTTCATGCGCTGGCTCTGCATACTTACACTATTAAGGAGTGGGAAGGGTTGCAGGACACCGTCTTTGCCTCTCCTCCCTGTCGTGGAGCAGGAAGCATCGCGTAAAAACGCATTTGCAACTGTCGGCGCTTTTCCAGTATGTTGCTAAAGATTTTATGAAAAACGGCCTGCGGGCCGTTTTGTTTTGTCTGGATTTTGCGCTTTTTGCCCAGCATTCAGACGAAAATTGCCCGGGAATTGTGAAAAAATACGCGACAGCGCGCAATAACCGTTCTCGACTCATAAAAGTGATGCCGCTATAATGCCGCGTCCTATTTGAATGCTTTCGGGATGATTCTGGTAACAGGGAATGTGATTGATTATAAGAACATCCCGGTTCCGCGAAGCCAACAACCTGTGCTTGCGGGGTAAGAGTTGACCGAGCACTGTGATTTTTTGAGGTAACAAGATGCAAGTTTCAGTTGAAACCACTCAAGGCCTTGGCCGCCGTGTAACGATTACTATCGCTGCTGACAGCATCGAGACCGCTGTTAAAAGCGAGCTGGTCAACGTTGCGAAAAAAGTACGTATTGACGGCTTCCGCAAAGGCAAAGTGCCAATGAATATCGTTGCTCAGCGTTATGGCGCGTCTGTACGCCAGGACGTTCTGGGTGACCTGATGAGCCGTAACTTCATTGACGCCATCATTAAAGAAAAAATCAATCCGGCTGGCGCACCGACTTATGTTCCGGGCGAATACAAGCTGGGTGAAGACTTCACTTACTCTGTAGAGTTTGAAGTTTATCCGGAAGTTGAACTGCAGGGTCTGGAAGCGATCGAAGTTGAAAAACCGATCGTTGAAGTGACCGACGCTGACGTTGACGGCATGCTGGATACTCTGCGTAAACAGCAGGCGACCTGGAAAGAAAAAGACGGCGCTGTTGAAGCAGAAGACCGCGTAACCATCGACTTCACCGGTTCTGTAGACGGCGAAGAGTTCGAAGGCGGTAAAGCGTCTGATTTCGTACTGGCGATGGGCCAGGGTCGTATGATCCCGGGCTTTGAAGACGGTATCAAAGGCCACAAAGCTGGCGAAGAGTTCACCATCGACGTGACCTTCCCGGAAGAATACCACGCAGAAAACCTGAAAGGTAAAGCAGCGAAATTCGCTATCAACCTGAAGAAAGTTGAAGAGCGTGAACTGCCGGAACTGACTGCAGAATTCATCAAACGTTTCGGCGTTGAAGATGGTTCCGTAGAAGGTCTGCGCGCTGAAGTGCGTAAAAACATGGAGCGCGAGCTGAAGAGCGCCATCCGTAACCGCGTTAAGTCTCAGGCGATCGAAGGTCTGGTAAAAGCTAACGACATCGACGTACCGGCTGCGCTGATCGACAGCGAAATCGACGTTCTGCGTCGCCAGGCTGCACAGCGTTTCGGTGGCAACGAAAAACAAGCTCTGGAACTGCCGCGCGAACTGTTCGAAGAACAGGCTAAACGCCGCGTAGTTGTTGGCCTGCTGCTGGGCGAAGTTATCCGCACCAACGAGCTGAAAGCTGACGAAGAGCGCGTGAAAGGCCTGATCGAAGAGATGGCTTCTGCGTACGAAGATCCGAAAGAAGTTATCGAGTTCTACAGCAAAAACAAAGAACTGATGGACAACATGCGCAATGTTGCTCTGGAAGAACAGGCTGTTGAAGCTGTACTGGCGAAAGCGAAAGTGACTGAAAAAGAAACCACTTTCAACGAGCTGATGAACCAGCAGGCGTAATTTACGCAGCATAACGCGCTAAATTCGCACAAAGGCCCGTCACCGCTAGGTGGTGGGCTTTTTTTTGTCATGAATTTTGCATGGAGCCGTGCGAAAAGCCTCTTTCGGTGTTAGCGTAACAACAAAAGATTGTTATGCTTGAAATATGGTGATGCCGTACCCATAACACAGGGACTAGCTGATAATCCGTCCATAAGGTTACAATCGGTACAGCAGGTTTTTTTCAATTTTATCCAGGAGACGGAAATGTCATACAGCGGCGAACGAGATAACTTTGCACCCCATATGGCGCTGGTGCCGATGGTCATTGAACAGACCTCACGCGGTGAGCGCTCTTTTGATATCTATTCTCGTCTACTTAAGGAACGCGTCATTTTTCTGACTGGCCAGGTTGAAGACCACATGGCTAACCTGATTGTGGCGCAGATGCTGTTCCTGGAAGCGGAAAACCCAGAAAAAGATATCTATCTGTACATTAACTCCCCAGGCGGGGTGATCACTGCCGGGATGTCTATCTATGACACCATGCAGTTTATCAAGCCTGATGTCAGCACCATCTGTATGGGCCAGGCGGCCTCGATGGGCGCTTTCTTGTTGACCGCAGGGGCAAAAGGTAAACGTTTTTGCCTGCCGAATTCGCGCGTGATGATTCACCAACCGTTGGGCGGCTACCAGGGCCAGGCGACCGATATCGAAATTCATGCCCGTGAAATTCTGAAAGTTAAAGGGCGCATGAATGAACTTATGGCGCTTCATACGGGTCAATCATTAGAACAGATTGAACGTGATACCGAGCGCGATCGCTTCCTTTCCGCCCCTGAAGCGGTGGAATACGGTCTGGTCGATTCGATTCTGACCCATCGTAATTGATGCCAGAGGCGCAACTGTGCCGCTATACTTATCTAGGGCGGCACAACGCTGTAAGCGGCTTGCGCCTGAGAATGGCATTTGCGTCGTCGTGTGCGGCACAAAGAACAAAGAAGAGGTTTTGACCCATGACAGATAAACGCAAAGATGGCTCAGGCAAATTGCTGTATTGCTCTTTTTGCGGCAAAAGCCAGCATGAAGTGCGCAAGCTGATTGCCGGTCCATCCGTGTATATCTGCGACGAATGTGTTGATTTATGTAACGACATCATTCGCGAAGAGATTAAAGAAGTTGCACCGCATCGTGAACGCAGTGCGCTACCGACGCCGCATGAAATTCGCAACCACCTGGACGATTACGTTATCGGCCAGGAACAGGCGAAAAAAGTGCTGGCGGTCGCGGTATACAACCATTACAAACGTCTGCGCAACGGCGATACCAGCAATGGTGTCGAGTTGGGCAAAAGTAACATTCTGCTGATCGGTCCGACCGGTTCCGGTAAAACGCTGCTGGCTGAAACGCTGGCGCGCCTGCTGGACGTCCCGTTCACCATGGCCGACGCAACCACGCTGACCGAAGCCGGTTATGTGGGCGAAGACGTTGAAAACATCATTCAGAAGCTGTTGCAAAAGTGCGATTACGACGTACAGAAAGCGCAGCGCGGGATTGTCTACATCGATGAAATCGACAAGATTTCTCGTAAGTCAGACAACCCGTCCATTACCCGAGACGTTTCCGGTGAAGGAGTACAGCAGGCACTGTTGAAACTGATCGAAGGTACGGTAGCTGCTGTTCCACCGCAAGGTGGGCGTAAACATCCGCAGCAGGAATTCTTGCAGGTTGATACCTCTAAGATCCTGTTTATTTGTGGCGGTGCGTTTGCCGGTCTGGATAAAGTGATTTCCCACCGTGTAGAAACCGGCTCCGGCATTGGTTTTGGCGCGACGGTAAAAGCGAAGTCCGACAAAGCAAGCGAAGGCGAGCTGCTGGCGCAGGTTGAACCGGAAGATCTGATCAAGTTTGGTCTTATCCCTGAGTTCATTGGTCGTCTGCCGGTTGTAGCAACGTTGAATGAACTGAGCGAAGAAGCTCTGATTCAGATCCTCAAAGAGCCGAAAAACGCCCTGACCAAGCAGTATCAGGCGCTGTTTAATCTGGAAGGCGTGGATCTGGAATTCCGTGACGAGGCGCTGGATGCTATCGCTAAGAAAGCGATGGCGCGTAAAACCGGTGCCCGTGGCCTGCGTTCCATCGTAGAAGCCGCACTGCTCGATACCATGTACGATCTGCCGTCCATGGAAGACGTCGAAAAAGTGGTTATCGACGAGTCGGTAATTGATGGTCAAAGCAAACCGTTGCTGATTTATGGTAAGCCGGAAGCGCAACAGGCATCTGGTGAATAATTAACCATTCCCATACAATTAGTTAACCAAAAAGGGGGGATTTTATCTCCCCTTTAATTTTTCCTCTATTCTCGGCGTTGAATGTGGGGGAAACATCCCCATATACTGACGTACATGTTAATAGATGGCGTGAAGCACAGTCGTGTCATCTGATTACCTGGCGGAAATTAAACTAAGAGAGAGCTCTATGAATCCTGAGCGTTCTGAACGCATTGAAATCCCCGTATTGCCGCTGCGCGATGTGGTGGTTTATCCGCACATGGTCATCCCCTTATTTGTCGGGCGGGAAAAATCTATCCGTTGTCTGGAAGCGGCGATGGACCATGATAAAAAAATTATGCTGGTCGCGCAGAAAGAAGCTTCAACGGATGAGCCGGGTGTAAACGATCTTTTCACCGTCGGGACCGTGGCCTCTATATTGCAGATGCTGAAACTGCCTGACGGCACCGTCAAAGTGCTGGTCGAGGGGTTACAGCGCGCGCGTATTTCTGCGCTCTCTGACAATGGCGAACACTTTTCTGCGAAGGCGGAGTATCTGGAGTCGCCGACCATTGATGAGCGGGAACAGGAAGTGCTGGTGCGTACTGCAATCAGCCAGTTCGAAGGCTACATCAAGCTGAACAAAAAAATCCCACCAGAAGTGCTGACGTCGCTGAATAGCATCGACGATCCGGCGCGTCTGGCGGATACCATTGCTGCACATATGCCGCTGAAACTGGCTGACAAACAGTCCGTTCTGGAGATGTCCGACGTTAACGAACGTCTGGAATATCTGATGGCAATGATGGAATCGGAAATCGATCTGCTGCAGGTTGAGAAACGCATTCGCAACCGCGTTAAAAAGCAGATGGAGAAATCCCAGCGTGAGTACTATCTGAACGAGCAAATGAAAGCTATTCAGAAAGAACTCGGTGAAATGGACGACGCGCCGGACGAAAACGAAGCCCTGAAGCGCAAAATCGACGCGGCGAAGATGCCGAAAGAGGCAAAAGAGAAAGCGGAAGCAGAGTTGCAGAAGCTGAAAATGATGTCTCCGATGTCGGCAGAAGCGACCGTAGTGCGTGGTTATATCGACTGGATGGTACAGGTACCGTGGAATGCGCGCAGCAAGGTCAAAAAAGACCTGCGTCAGGCGCAGGAAATCCTTGATACCGACCATTATGGTCTGGAGCGCGTGAAAGATCGCATCCTTGAGTACCTTGCGGTTCAAAGCCGTGTCAACAAAATCAAGGGACCGATCCTCTGCCTGGTAGGGCCGCCGGGGGTAGGTAAAACCTCTCTTGGTCAGTCCATTGCCAAAGCCACCGGGCGTAAATATGTCCGTATGGCGCTGGGCGGCGTGCGTGATGAAGCGGAAATCCGTGGTCACCGCCGTACTTACATCGGTTCTATGCCGGGTAAACTGATCCAGAAAATGGCGAAAGTGGGCGTGAAAAACCCGCTGTTCCTGCTCGATGAGATCGACAAAATGTCTTCTGACATGCGAGGCGATCCGGCCTCTGCACTGCTTGAAGTGCTGGATCCAGAGCAGAACGTAGCGTTCAGCGACCACTACCTGGAAGTGGATTACGATCTCAGCGACGTGATGTTTGTCGCGACGTCGAACTCCATGAACATTCCGGCACCGCTGCTGGATCGTATGGAAGTGATTCGCCTCTCCGGTTATACCGAAGATGAAAAACTGAACATCGCCAAACGTCACCTGCTGCCGAAGCAGATTGAACGTAATGCACTGAAAAAAGGTGAGCTGACCGTCGACGATAGCGCCATTATCGGCATTATTCGTTACTACACCCGTGAGGCGGGCGTGCGTGGTCTGGAGCGTGAAATCTCCAAACTGTGCCGCAAAGCGGTTAAGCAGTTACTGCTCGATAAGTCATTAAAACATATAGAAATTAACGGCGATAACCTGCATGACTACCTCGGTGTTCAGCGTTTCGACTATGGTCGCGCTGATAACGAAAACCGTGTCGGTCAGGTAACCGGTCTGGCGTGGACGGAAGTGGGCGGTGACTTGCTGACCATTGAAACCGCATGTGTTCCGGGTAAAGGCAAACTGACCTATACCGGTTCGCTCGGCGAAGTGATGCAGGAGTCTATTCAGGCGGCGTTAACGGTGGTTCGTGCGCGTGCGGAAAAACTGGGGATCAACCCTGATTTTTACGAAAAACGTGACATCCACGTCCACGTACCGGAAGGTGCGACGCCGAAAGATGGTCCGAGTGCCGGTATTGCTATGTGCACCGCGCTGGTTTCTTGCCTGACCGGTAACCCGGTTCGTGCCGATGTGGCAATGACCGGTGAGATCACTCTGCGTGGGCAGGTACTGCCGATCGGTGGTTTGAAAGAAAAACTCCTGGCAGCGCATCGCGGCGGGATTAAAACAGTGCTAATTCCGTTCGAAAATAAACGCGATCTGGAAGAGATTCCTGACAACGTAATTGCCGATCTGGACATTCATCCTGTGAAGCGCATTGAGGAAGTTCTGACTCTGGCGCTGCAAAATGAACCGTCTGGCATGCAGGTTGTGACTGCAAAATAGTGACCTCGCGCAAAATGCACTAATAAAAACAGGGCTGGCAGGCTAATTCGGGCTTGCCAGCCTTTTTTTGTCTCGCTAAGTTAGATAGCGGATCGGGCTTGCCCTTATTAAGGGGTGTTGTAAGGGGATGGCTGGCCTGATATAACTGCTGCGCGTTCGTACCTTGAAGGATTCAAGTGCGATATAAATTATAAAGAGGAAGAGAAGAGTGAATAAATCTCAATTGATCGACAAGATTGCTGCAGGGGCTGATATCTCTAAAGCTGCGGCTGGCCGTGCGTTAGATGCTATTATTGCTTCCGTAACTGAATCTCTGAAAGAAGGGGATGATGTAGCACTGGTAGGTTTTGGTACTTTTGCCGTTAAAGAGCGTGCTGCCCGTACTGGCCGCAACCCGCAGACCGGTAAAGAGATCACCATCGCTGCCGCTAAAGTACCGAGCTTCCGTGCAGGTAAAGCACTGAAAGACGCGGTAAACTAAGCGTTGTCCCCAGTGGGGATGTGACGAAGTTCAAGGGCGCATCTACTGATGTGCCTTTTTTATTTGTATTCGGTGACTTTCTGTGTCTTGTGGGCTGACAATTGCCCCCGTTTCTTGTCACAATAGGCCTTTGCGCGCATCGATACGTTGCGTGAGGTACACAGTCATCTACAGCGGAGTGTTGTTACACCATGATGGACAGCTTACGCACGGCTGCAAACAGTCTCGTGCTCAAGATTATTTTCGGTATCATTATCGTGTCGTTCATATTGACCGGCGTGAGTGGTTACCTGATTGGCGGAGGCAATAACTACGCCGCAAAAGTGAATGACCAGGAAATCAGCCGTGGGCAGTTCGAGAACGCCTTTAACAGCGAGCGTAATCGCATGCAGCAACAGCTGGGCGATCAATACTCCGAGCTGGCAGCGAACGAAGGCTATATGAAAACCCTGCGTCAACAGGTGCTGAATCGTCTGATCGACGAGGCGCTGTTGGATCAGTACGCTCGTGAGCTGAAACTGGGTATCAGTGATGAGCAGGTTAAACAGGCGATTTTCGCGACCTCAGCCTTCCAGGTTGACGGCAAATTTGATAACAGCCGCTATAACGGTATCCTCAACCAGATGGGGATGACCGCCGATCAGTACGCCCAGGCGCTGCGTAACCAGCTCACTACCCAACAGCTGATTAACGGCGTTGCCGGTACCGATTTTATGCTGAAAGGTGAAACCGACGAGCTGGCGGCACTGGTCGCGCAACAACGCGTGGTGCGTGAGGCGACTATCGATGTTAACGCGCTGGCGGCGAAGCAGCCTGCGACCGAACAGGAGATTGCCAGCTACTACGAACAAAACAAAAACAATTTCATGACGTCGGAACAATTCCGCGTGAGTTACATCAAGCTGGTTGCCGCAATGATGCAGCAACCGGTTAGCGATGCGGATATCCAGAGCTACTACGATCAGCATCAGGATCAATTCACCCAGCCGCAGCGTACCCGCTACAGCATCATCCAGACCAAAACTGAAGATGAAGCGAAAGCGGTACTTGATGAGCTGAATAAAGGCGGTGATTTTGCTGCATTAGCCAAAGAAAAATCTGCCGATATTATCTCTGCCCGTAACGGCGGCGATATGGGTTGGTTAGAAGATGCCACTATCCCCGACGAACTGAAAAATGCTGGTCTGAAAGAAAAAGGCCAACTGTCTGGTGTCATCAAATCTTCGGTCGGTTTCCTGATTGTACGTCTGGACGACATTCAGCCAGCGAAAGTGAAATCGTTAGACGAAGTACGTGACGACATTGCGGCGAAAGTGAAACACGAAAAAGCCCTCGATGCGTACTATGCGCTGCAGCAGAAAGTGAGCGATGCGGCAAGCAACGACACCGAGTCTCTGGCCGGTGCAGAGCAAGCTGCCGGCGTTAAAGCCACTCAGACGGGTTGGTTCAGCAAAGATAACCTGCCGGAAGAGTTGAACTTCAAGCCGGTTGCCGACGCTATCTTTAACGGCGGTCTGGTAGGTGAAAACGGCGCGCCGGGCATCAACTCTGACATCATCACCGTAGACGGCGACCGCGCATTCGTGCTGCGCGTCAGCGAGCACAAACCGGAAGCGGTGAAACCGTTGGCAGATGTTCAGGAACAAGTTAAGGCACTGGTTCAGCACAACAAAGCTGAACAACAGGCGAAAGTGGATGCTGAGAAACTGCTGGTTGATTTGAAAGCCGGCAAAGGTGCGGAAGCTATGCAGGCTGCCGGTCTGAAATTTGGCGAGCCGAAAACCTTAAGCCGTTCCGGTCGTGACCCGATTAGCCAGGCGGCGTTTGCACTGCCACTGCCAGCGAAAGACAAACCGAGCTACGGTATGGCGACCGATATGCAAGGTAATGTGGTTCTGCTGGCGCTGGATGAAGTGAAACAAGGTTCAATGCCGGAAGATCAGAAAAAAGCGATGGTGCAGGGTATCACCCAGAACAACGCACAAATCGTCTTTGAAGCTCTGATGAGTAACCTGCGTAAAGAGGCGAAAATCAAAATTGGCGATGCGCTGGAACAGCAATAATCCTGAAGCCGCCTCGCAAAAAAATGCGTTGCAGCTGTAACAAGAAAAGGTCGCTTTCGCGGCCTTTTCCATTTCTGAACATTGCCATTTGTTTACTGTTTTCACTCCCGTTAAGGTGATTCCACTGTTAACAAACAAGGAGAAAACAGTATGAAACACGGAATTAAAGCACTGCTCATTACCCTGTCCCTGGCCTGTGCCGGAATGTCTCATAGCGCGCTGGCGGCAGCTTCTGTGGCGAAACCGACGGCGGTAGAAACCAAAGCGGAAGCTCCTGCAGCACAAAGTAAAGCAGCAGTACCGGCGAAAGCCAGTGACGAAGAAGGCACCCGGGTCAGCATTAATAATGCCAGCGCGGAAGAGCTAGCCCGCGCGATGAATGGCGTTGGCCTGAAGAAAGCGCAGGCGATTGTCAGTTATCGCGAAGAGTACGGTCCGTTTAAAACGGTGGAGGATCTAAAGCAGGTGCCGGGGATGGGCAATTCGCTGGTGGAACGTAATCTGGCGGTATTAACCCTGTAATTAATTTGCATAGTGGCAATTTTTTGCCAGACTGAAGAGGTCATATCAGTTATGACCTCTGTACTTATAACAACAACGTAAGGTTATTGCGCTATGCAAACACAAATCAAAGTTCGTGGATATCATCTCGACGTTTACCAGCACGTCAACAACGCCCGCTACCTTGAATTTCTCGAAGAAGCCCGCTGGGATGGGTTGGAAAATAGCGACAGTTTTCAGTGGATGACGGCCCATAACATCGCCTTCGTCGTGGTCAATATCAATATTAACTATCGTCGCCCAGCGGTATTAAGCGACCTGTTAACTATTACCAGTCAGTTGCAGCAATTAAACGGTAAAAGCGGCATCTTAAGCCAAGTCATTACACTGGAGCCGGAAGGGCAGGTGGTAGCGGATGCGCTTATTACGTTTGTTTGTATTGATCTTAAAACGCAGAAAGCATTAGCTCTGGAAGGGGAATTGCGCGAAAAGCTGGAGCAGATGGTTAAGTAAACGTTTTGTGGTGCCGGATGCTCAAGCCGCATCCGGCGACACCCGGAATAATTACCTCAACCCGGTTTTCTGCTTCATCGCTGCCATCACCGTCGGTTTATCGGCCAGATAATGATTCAAACCGTTGGCGCGTAAATTACATGCCGCACAATGACCGCAACCGTCGCCTTTAATGCCGTTATAGCAGGTCAACGTTTCGTTACGGACTAAATCCAGTTTGCCGTAATAATCTGCCAGCGCCCAGGTTTCCGCTTTATCAATCCACATCAGCGGCGTTTCAAAACGAATATCTTTCGCCATGCCCAAACTGACGGCATGGTTTAGTGCTTTCACAAACTCATCGCGGCAATCCGGGTAGCCGGAGAAATCCGTTTCACAGACGCCGGTAATTACGGCTTCTGCTTTTACCTGATACGCATATATTGCCGCCAGCGTCAGGAACAAAATATTACGCCCTGGGACAAACGTATTCGGGATGCCATCGGCTTCAGGTTCATAATCAGGCACCGGAATGCTGTCACGTGTCAGGCTGCTGACCGCCAGCTCGTTGAGCAGCGTTACATCAAGAACCTTATGCGCGCGTGCTCCCAGTTTCAGCGCCAGTTCGCGTGCCACGTCGATTTCTGCGCGATGTCGCTGACCGTAATCGAACGTCACGCAATGGACTTCATCATATTGTTGTAATGCCTGCACCAGACAGGTGGTGGAATCCTGGCCTCCACTGAACACAACGACAGCACGTTTCATAGATAATCCTGCTTGAACAATAAAAGCGTTATGGTAACGCCTGCGATTAACCCGGACCAGCTATTCATTGCGACGGCGCGGGAAGCCAGGCTTCGGTAAATTCAAACCAGCCGCGCGGTGTCAGTCGCACACCGTTCACGCCGGGAGGGGCACTAATGCGATAGTGATAGTTGAACAGCGGCGTCAGCGTCGCGTCTGCCATTAACTGGCTAAAAACCGCTTTCAGGGCATTAAATCGGTTTTCCTCATCAGGCATTACTTGCACCGCGTCCAGCGTCGATTGCAGATGTGCATATGCTGGAGCGTCGAAAACATGTGGCCATAGTGGATCGCAACGTAGCCATTGCTCCAGAGTATATTCCGGTGCTTCGCCAATTAATCTGTCGCCCATCATGAGGTCTGCGTGTGCCAGTAGGGTCGTGTCGTCCCAGTTTTTTGCGTTATGAAAAATAATTGTGAGTTCACAGCCTTCCGCTGCCAGTGTCGCCTGTAGGCGTTCTGCCATGGTATGAAGTTCTATCGGTAGGTGATAAACCAGCGTCAAGGTTTTCGGTAGTTTGACTTCATCCGGTACTTGCCAGTGCGGAATAGTCCAGCCTGGCAGTAATGCATGACTGTCGGTGATCAGGTTTTCTCCGACTTCTAACGTTTGTAATAAACCGGATTGATGAATAATGGAGATCACTTTTCGCGCCTGCCAGAGGGAGAGTCGGGGACTTTTGCGCAACGTTAAATAGCAAAAACCTAAACTGATGCCACTACTGACCTGGCTGACCCGTTGCAGCTCCTCCGGTTTGCCGATGGTGATTTGCACGGGATGCCGACAACTGGTTCCCAAATCTTTTTCGAAAAGCGGCGGAGTTATCCAGTACTCAACCGCTTTAAGCAGCGGATGACGCAAATGGTAATAATCATGGCTCTCCAGGCGCACCAGCTCCGCTGTGAATTGTGTTAAGCGAAAAGGACCAGTACCGATCAGTGGGAATTGCGGATGCGGCAGATGGCTGCAATAGCTCGCCAGCCGGTGCGCAAGCCAGTAATCGGGGCGATGTAAAAAGAAGGTCAGACACTGCGGATGGGTGACTTCAATACGCTTCACGCTAATAAATAATTGATCCAGTGCTGGCAGTTGTAACAGCATCAATAATCGCTGGTGTAAGTGTGAGGCTTTTACTGCATCGCCGTTATGCCAGTGTAGGGTTGAACGAAGATAAAAGTCCCAGCGTAACCCGTCAGTAGAGGTTTCCCAGTGATGCGCTAAATCGCCAATCGGGCGCTGAGTATTATTATCGAAGCGGGTCAGGCCGGAAAATATCTGCCCGGCGAGATGCTGCTCGGCACGGCCGGGCAAAAAGCCTGGTTGTAGCGGTTCGAGCGGGCGATAGTAGGGAATACGCAACGTGGGTGTATCGTTTTGCCATTGTCCGCCCATAAACGGCTGTAACAGAGTGCGCAGCTCACCTGGGGCCAGTTGCGCCAGCTCCAGCACATCTTGCTGCTTTCCGGTTTCCAGTGCCTGTTCCATCATCGCATTGCGTAGCGATTCCGGCGTGACCAGAAAGCGTAATTGTCCGCGCTTTCCGCGTCCTGGCTGCGCCTGCCACTCCAGCCATCCCGCCTCCTGTGCCTGACGCAACAGCGTACGAACATGGCGTTCGCTGCAAAAACAGCGTTCGGCCAGTTCGCTGACGGTGACGGTTTGCGGCTTTCCGGCTGAAGGTTGCCACAGACGTTGATACTGGTTAAGACGGTTGAGCAATCGCATATAAACCCGGAACAATATTATTTAACTATTCACTATTACTTCCGTATATATCAGGTGATACTCAATCACCATTAACCGTGTCACAGAGTGGAGAAAGAAATGGCTCGTCTGGCAGCATTTGATATGGATGGCACTTTATTGATGCCTGACCATCATTTAGGTGAGAAAACCCTCTCTACTTTGGCGCGACTGCGTGAACGCGACATTACCCTCACTTTTGCCACGGGGCGTCATGCGCTGGAGATGCAGCATATTCTCGGGGCGCTATCGCTGGATGCATATTTGATTACCGGCAACGGAACGCGCGTGCATTCTCTGGAAGGTGAACTTTTACATCGTGATGATTTACCTGCGGATGTCGCGGAGCTGGTGCTGTATCAGCAATGGGATACCCGAGCCAGCATGCATATCTTCAATGACGACGGTTGGTTTACCGGGAAAGAGATCCCTGCGTTGTTGCAGGTATTTGTCTATAGCGGTTTTCGTTATCAGATAATCGATGTCAAAAAAATGCCACTCGGCAGCGTCACCAAGATCTGCTTCTGTGGCGATCACGACGATCTTACACGCTTGCAGATCCAGCTATACGAAGCATTAGGCGAGCGTGCACATTTGTGTTTTTCCGCCACGGATTGCCTCGAAGTGCTGCCGGTGGGCTGCAATAAAGGCGCTGCATTGACGGTGCTGACCCAACATTTAGGTTTATCGTTGCGCGATTGCATGGCCTTTGGTGATGCGATGAACGATCGCGAAATGTTAGGCAGCGTCGGTAGCGGGTTTATTATGGGCAATGCGATGCCGCAACTGCGCGCGGAGCTCCCGCATTTACCGGTGATTGGACATTGCCGAAATCAGGCTGTCTCTCACTATTTGACGCACTGGCTGGACTATCCACATCTACCTTATTCCCCCGAATAACGAGATCCCTTCCAGCACCGGGCAATTGCCCGGTTTTTTTTTGCGTTGAATTTGTCATTTTGTGCCGTGGTGTTTAAACCGCACAGAATAAATTGTCGCGATTTCACCTTTAAAATAGAATTAAAAGAGAAAAAAATTCTCCGTGGAAGGGCTATGTTAGATAAAATTGACCGTAAGCTGCTGGCCTTACTGCAGCAGGATTGCACCCTCTCTTTGCAGGCACTGGCTGAAGCCGTTAATCTGACAACACCCCCTGCTGGAAGCGCCTGAAACGGCTGGAGGACGACGGTATCCTTATCGGCAAAGTCGCCCTGCTGGATCCGGAAAAAATAGGCCTCGGCCTGACCGCCTTTGTGCTGATAAAAACGCAACATCACAGCAGCGAATGGTATTGCCGCTTTGTCACGGTGGTTACCGAAATGCCAAAAGTGCTGGGGTTCTGGCGCATGGCTGGTGAATACGATTATCTGATGCGCGTCCAGGTTGCCGACATGAAACGCTACGACGAGTTTTATAAGCGTCTGGTAAACAGCGTGCCGGGGCTGTCGGACGTCACTTCCAGCTTCGCGATGGAACAGATTAAATACACCACTTCTTTACCCATCGAATAAACATCCAGAATCAGGTCAGGACACAACGCGTGCGATTATTTGCTCAATTAAGCTGGTATTTCCGTCGGGAATGGCGTCGCTATCTTGGGGCTGTCGCCTTGCTTGTCATTATCGCGATGCTGCAACTGGTTCCGCCAAAAGTGGTTGGTATTGTTGTCGATGGCGTGACAGAACAACACTTTACTACCGGGCTGATCCTGATGTGGATCGCCACCATGGTGCTGATTGCCGTTGTGGTTTATCTCCTGCGTTATGTCTGGCGCGTATTGCTGTTTGGCGCGTCTTACCAACTGGCTGTTGAACTGCGTGAAGATTATTACCGTCAGCTAAGCCGGCAGCACCCGGAGTTTTACCTGCGTCATCGCACGGGTGATCTCATGGCTCGTGCGACCAATGACGTCGATCGCGTCGTGTTTGCCGCCGGAGAAGGGGTGCTGACGCTGGTGGATTCACTGGTAATGGGCTGCGCTGTGTTGATTATGATGTCTACGCAAATTAGCTGGCAGTTGACCTTATTTGCCCTGTTACCGATGCCAGTGATGGCGATCATGATTAAGCGCAACGGCGATGCCTTGCATGAACGCTTTAAGCTGGCACAGGCGGCGTTTTCCAGTCTTAATGACCGCACCCAGGAAAGCCTCACCAGTATCCGCATGATCAAAGCCTTTGGTCTGGAAGATCGCCAGTCGGCGTTATTTGCCGCGGATGCCGAAGATACCGGCAAAAAAAACATGCGGGTGGCGCGTATTGATGCTCGTTTCGACCCGACCATCTATATCGCGATTGGTATGGCGAACTTGCTGGCGATTGGCGGCGGTAGTTGGATGGTGGTGCAGGGCAGTTTAACGCTGGGCCAGCTCACCAGTTTTATGATGTATTTAGGTCTGATGATTTGGCCAATGCTGGCGCTGGCATGGATGTTTAACATTGTGGAACGTGGTAGTGCTGCATACAGCCGTATTCGCGCGATGCTGGCGGAAGCGCCGGTGGTGAACGATGGTAGCGAACCCGTGCCGGAAGGGCGTGGCGAACTGGATGTAAATATTCACCAGTTCACGTATCCGCAGACTGACCATCCTGCGCTGGAAAACGTCAATTTCGCCCTGAAACCCGGTCAGATGCTGGGTATTTGCGGGCCGACTGGTTCCGGCAAAAGTACCCTGTTGTCGCTCATTCAGCGTCATTTCGACGTCAGCGAGGGGGATATTCGCTTTCATGATATTCCTCTGACGAAGTTACAACTCGATAGCTGGCGTAGCCGCCTGGCGGTGGTCAGCCAGACGCCATTCCTTTTTTCTGACACCGTGGCGAATAACATCGCGCTGGGTTGCCCGAATGCCACCCAGCAAGAGATTGAGCATGTCGCGCGGTTAGCCAGCGTACATGACGATATTTTGCGTCTACCGCAAGGTTACGATACAGAAGTGGGCGAGCGCGGCGTGATGCTTTCCGGTGGGCAAAAACAGCGTATCTCCATTGCTCGAGCGTTATTAGTCAACGCGGAAATCCTCATCCTTGATGATGCGCTTTCGGCGGTGGACGGACGCACAGAGCACCAGATCCTGCATAACCTGCGTCAGTGGGGACAGGGAAGAACGGTAATCATCAGTGCCCATCGCCTTTCGGCACTGACGGAAGCCAGTGAAATTATTGTGATGCAGCACGGACATATCGCCCAGCGTGGCAATCATGATGAGCTGGCGCAACAAAGCGGCTGGTATCGCGATATGTATCGCTATCAACAACTGGAGGCGGCGCTCGACGACGTTCCGGAAATTCGCGAGGAGGCCGTCGATGCGTAGTTTTAGCCAACTGTGGCCGACTCTCAAGCGCCTGTTAGCGTATGGTTCGCCGTGGCGTAAACCGCTGGGGATTGCGGTCCTGATGATGTGGGTTGCGGCGGCGGCAGAAGTCAGTGGGCCGCTGCTTATCAGCTATTTTATCGACAATATGGTAGCGAAAAATAACCTGCCGTTGAAAGTGGTTGCAGGGCTGGCTGCGGCGTATGTTGGGCTACAACTGTTTGCCGCCGGGCTACATTACGCGCAGTCGCTGCTGTTTAATCGGGCGGCAGTAGGCGTAGTGCAACAGTTGCGTACCGACGTGATGGATGCTGCGTTACGCCAGCCATTAAGCGAGTTTGATACCCAACCCGTCGGGCAGGTGATTTCCCGCGTCACTAATGACACTGAAGTGATCCGCGATCTCTACGTTACCGTAGTGGCAACTGTCCTGCGCAGTGCCGCACTGGTGGGCGCGATGCTGGTGGCGATGTTCAGCCTCGACTGGCGAATGGCGCTGGTGGCGATAATGATTTTCCCGGTGGTGCTGGTGGTAATGGTGATATACCAGCGTTACAGCACGCCGATTGTCCGCCGTGTGCGCGCCTATCTGGCGGATATCAACGACGGCTTTAACGAAATCATCAATGGCATGAGCGTTATCCAGCAGTTTCGTCAGCAGGCGCGATTTGGCGAACGTATGGGGGAGGCCAGTCGTTCACACTATATGGCTAGGATGCAAACCCTGCGCCTCGACGGTTTTCTGCTGCGTCCGCTGCTGAGTCTGTTTTCATCGCTCATTCTTTGTGGCTTATTGATGCTGTTTGGCTTCTCCGCCAGCGGCACCATTGAAGTGGGCGTGTTGTATGCGTTTATCAGCTATCTTGGGCGACTTAACGAACCCTTAATCGAACTGACCACGCAACAGGCGATGCTGCAACAGGCTGTTGTTGCTGGTGAGCGCGTGTTTGAACTGATGGACGGACCGCGCCAGCAATATGGCAATGATGATTACCCGTTACAGAGTGGCACCATCGAAGTCGATAACGTGTCATTTGCTTATCGCGATGACAATCTGGTGCTAAAGAACATTAATCTCTCTGTGCCTTCGCGTAACTTTGTGGCGCTGGTCGGGCATACCGGCAGTGGTAAAAGTACCCTCGCCAGTTTATTGATGGGCTATTACCCGCTAACGGAAGGTGAGATTCACCTTGATGGTCGTCCATTAAGTTCGCTAAGTCATAGCGCGCTGCGCCAGGGCGTGGCAATGGTGCAGCAAGATCCGGTGGTGCTGGCGGATACCTTCCTCGCCAACGTGACGCTGGGGCGGGATATCTCCGAAGAACGCGTCTGGCAGGCGCTGGAAACCGTGCAACTGGCGGAGCTGGCGCGCAGCATGAGTGATGGTATTTATACGCCGCTGGGCGAGCAGGGAAATAATCTCTCAGTCGGGCAAAAGCAACTGCTGGCACTGGCGCGCGTGCTGGTGGAGACGCCGCAAATCCTGATCCTTGATGAGGCAACCGCCAGCATTGACTCCGGTACTGAACAGGCGATTCAACATGCTCTGGCGGCGGTGCGTGAACATACCACGCTGGTGGTGATTGCTCACCGCTTATCAACTATTGTTGATGCCGACACCATTCTGGTGCTTCATCGTGGGCAAGCCGTGGAGCAGGGCACTCACCAGCAACTGCTGGCGGCCCAGGGACGCTACTGGCAGGTGTATCAACTGCAACTTGCGGGCGAAGAGCTGGCAGCCAGCGTGCGTGAAGAGGAATCATTGAGCGCCTGAATAGCGCAATATTTCATCGTTGGTGCAAAAATGTAACGCACTGTGCACTGTCATAGTGCGTTTTCATTTTCAATCTTCTTAACTTCCTGCTCTCTTTCTCGTTTTTCATTTCTGGCACACCGCTTGCAATACCTTCTTCGTGTAGCAGAACCATTACCGAATTCTGACCGGAGGGGATCTATGAAGCTGGTGACCGTGATAATCAAACCATTCAAGCTGGAAGACGTTCGTGAAGCGTTATCTTCCATTGGTATTCAGGGCCTGACCGTCACCGAAGTGAAAGGTTTCGGGCGTCAGAAAGGGCATGCCGAGCTGTACCGGGGGGCGGAATACAGCGTCAACTTCCTGCCAAAAGTAAAAATTGATGTGGCGATTGCTGATGACCAACTCGATGAAGTGATCGATATCGTCAGTAAGGCGGCTTACACCGGAAAAATTGGCGACGGCAAAATCTTCGTCGCTGAATTGCAACGCGTCATTCGTATTCGTACCGGCGAAGCCGACGAAGCGGCGCTGTAATCTCTGGCACACAGCAACAGGAACGAAAAATGAAGATAGCGACGATAAAAACTGGGCTTGCTTCACTGGCGATGCTGCCGGGACTGGTAATGGCTGCACCTGCGGTGGCCGATAAAGCCGACAATGCGTTTATGATGATTTGTACTGCGCTGGTGCTGTTTATGACTATTCCGGGGATTGCCCTGTTTTACGGTGGGTTGATTCGCGGCAAAAACGTGCTGTCGATGCTGACGCAGGTGACGGTGACGTTTGCACTGGTCTGTATTCTCTGGGTGGTTTACGGTTATTCGCTGGCGTTTGGTGAGGGCAACAACTTCTTCGGCAACATTAACTGGTTGATGCTAAAAAACATCGAACTGACGGCGGTGATGGGCAGCATTTATCAGTATATCCACGTAGCGTTTCAGGGATCGTTTGCCTGCATTACCGTAGGCTTGATAGTTGGGGCGCTGGCGGAACGAATCCGCTTCTCAGCTGTGTTGATTTTCGTGGTGGTATGGCTGACGCTCTCTTACATTCCGATTGCGCATATGGTGTGGGGCGGTGGTTTGCTGGCTTCTCACGGTGCGCTGGATTTCGCGGGTGGCACGGTGGTGCACATTAACGCAGCAATCGCCGGTCTGGTGGGCGCGTATCTGATAGGCAAACGCGTGGGCTTCGGTAAAGAGGCGTTTAAACCGCACAACCTGCCGATGGTCTTCACCGGGACTGCCATTCTCTATATCGGTTGGTTTGGCTTTAACGCCGGGTCAGCGGGCACGGCGAATGAAATCGCGGCACTGGCATTTGTGAATACTGTGGTCGCAACGGCGGCGGCAATTCTTGGCTGGATCTTCGGTGAATGGGCGCTGCGTGGTAAGCCTTCTCTGCTGGGAGCGTGTTCTGGCGCGATTGCCGGTCTGGTCGGCGTGACGCCAGCGTGCGGCTACATTGGGGTTGGCGGCGCGTTGATTATCGGCGTGGTAGCTGGTCTGGCGGGTTTGTGGGGCGTTACCATGCTCAAACGCTTGCTGCGGGTGGATGATCCCTGCGATGTCTTCGGTGTGCACGGCGTTTGTGGCATTGTCGGCTGTATCATGACCGGGATTTTTGCCGCCAGTTCTCTGGGCGGCGTGGGCTTCGCTGAAGGTGTGACGATGGGCCATCAGTTGCTGGTACAGTTGGAAAGCATCGCCATTACGATCGTCTGGTCCGGTGTGGTGGCATTTATTGGCTACAAACTGGCGGATCTGACGGTTGGCCTACGTGTGCCGGAAGAACAAGAGCGAGAAGGGCTGGACGTCAACAGCCACGGCGAGAATGCCTATAACGCGTAACAAGCACTGCAAAAAATAGCCGGACGGTTTTCACCTCCGGCTATTTTTTTAATTGTGATTACGCATTACCCCTTCCTGAACGGTCGAGGCAACCAGCACGCCGTCTTGGGTATAAAACTCACCGCGCACAAAGCCGCGTGCGCTGGACGCCGAGGTGCTCTCCACGCTATACAGCAGCCATTCATTCAAATTAAACGGGCGATGGAACCACATGGAATGGTCAATGGTGGCAATCTGAATCCCCGGTTCGAGAAAACCGATGCAGTGCGGCTGTAGAGCTACCGGCAGGAAGTTAAGATCAGAAGCGTAACCGAGCAGATACTGATGAACGCGCAGGTCATCCGGCACGCTACCATTTGCGCGGATCCACACCTGACGATGTGGTTCTGCGACGTGACCTTTCAGTGGGTTATGAAACTCCACCGGACGGACTTCCAGCGGACGATCGCAGATGAATTTATCTTTAAGCACTGGCGGCAGCAGGTGCGCCAGCGATTGGGCGATTTGCGTTTCCGAAGGCAGGCCATCAGGCGCTGGCGCGGACGGCATTGTTTTTTGGTGTTCGAAACCCGTTTCTGGTGCCTGGAAAGAGGCCGTCATATAAAAATCGGTTTGCCGTTTTGAATAGCAGCAACCCGGCGGGCGCTGAAGCTGTTACCGTCACGCAGCGTTTCGACATCATAAATAATCGGTTTCTTACTATCGCCTGGGCGAAGAAAGTAGCTGTGAAACGAATGTACCAGCCGCTCTTCCGGGACGGTCTCTTTTGCAGCATACAAGGCCTGACCCACGACCTGGCCGCCAAACACCTGGCGTAAACCTAAATCTTCACTCTGGCCGCGAAAGAGTCCTTCCTCAATTTTTTCCAGATTTAACAATGTCAGTAAATTTTTTAGCGCCTGACTCATATAACTCTCCAGTAACAAAGCTGCCGCAGCAAGCCAAAGTGAG
>NZ_JBQZXC010000055.1:0-23084 GCF_053555815.1 Shigella sp. SIG6
TGTTACCCCTGCGGCCGGTTTCGGGCGCATATTGCCATCACGGCAGCCTGACGCCCATTTTCACCTTACTTCCGGTTACGCCACCAGCTGACAATCGCTGCGGTAATAATCCCCGCCAGGATCGGTGCTGCCAGGTCGTGCCAGAAAGTCATGGCAAACTGCGCGAGCGTCATATAGCCGCCTTGTTGTAATGACAACATTTTGCGGCTATTCTTGAAGTGTCTGGTTTCAAGATTAGCCCCCGTTTTGTTGTCAGGTTTTACCTCTCAACGTGCGGGGGTTTTCTCTTTCCAGCAACCAATGCCACCAGGGATAAAGCCCCCGCAACATTGCGCCTCACCGGATAATTCCGGCTTGGTGTGGATACTACGTTTCAATTCATCTTCACTTCATCCCTGAAATGTTTGCAATAAAGAGTACATTCCGGCTTTTCAACAGCTGTTGCAGTGGTTTCGTGCAGGTTGTGGTACAGGCTCGCAATTCTGATTAACGAGCTGTCCAGGTAGTATGAAGAAATACAATAAGCAGGAATTTATCTTATCTCTCCCGATTTCCGTCATCGGAGGAGATATAACTGTCAGGCAAATATCGTCATCAAATAGGCGGCAAACAGTGCCAGATGCGCTGCGCCATTGAGCACGTTAGTACGTCCGGTGGAGAAGGAGATATGGCACAGCACTAAAGAGGCCACCATCACCACCATTTCTGGCGCACCAAGTGCAAACTGCAATTCGTTACCCGTCATAAAGGCAATTAGCGTGACGACAGGTACGGTAAGCGAAATTGTTGCTAACACTGAACCAAAGAACAGATTCATCGCGCGCTGAACTTGGTTGTTTAACACTGCTTTTAACGCACCTAAACCTTCCGGCGACAGAATCAACAGTGCCACCAGGAAGCCAGTAAAGGCAACAGGGGCATTCATGCTGTCGAGCAATGTCTCCAGCGAGCTGGCGTTCATTTTGGTGACTGCAATAACGGCAATCAGATGGATAATCAACCAGATAGCATGCCACAGGCTGCTATGGGCAGACGGTTTACCGTGGTGCGGGTCGTCGTCATCACTGTCATCTTCGTGCTCGTAGACAAACAAACTTTGATGCGTTTTGGCCTGGATCAGCAAAAATACGCCATACATTGCCGCAGAAATTAATGCTACCAGTAACGCCTGACCGGTTGAAAAATTCGCCGCAGGCAGAGCCATTGGAAATACCAGTACGATTATCGCCAGGGGGAACAGCGCAATTAAATACTGCTTGATACCAAACAGATTCATATATTGGGTGGCAAACTTACGACCGCCCAACAATAATGAAAAGCCAACCAGCCCACCGGTAACAATCATAATGATTGAATAGAGCGTATCACGCATTAGCGTTGGCGCGGCGTCGCCGGTTGCCATTAAAGCTGAAATCAAACTGACTTCAAGAATAACCACTGAAAGGCTAAGAATAAGCGAACCGTAAGGTTCTCCCAGGCGATGGGCTAATACGTCCGCATGACGGACAACACTAAAGGCGCTACTTAAAATACCAATAAGCGCAAGAAGATTGATGGCAATGACCACTGGTAGTGTCTGGCTACTTCCCCACAGGAACAGCACTACCAGCGCCAGAACCGGGAAAATAAGCGAAGTCTCCTTGTGGCGGGTTTTTACCGCCTCTTGAGCATTTGACATTATGGTTATCCCTTTGCAGATGAATTTATCGAAAATGTAAAAAATAGGTAGGAAAAATAACAGAAAGTGTCTGGATATCGGTAACATTTTACGAATTTTTACCCCGCTGTCGATTTTTTACTCATTGGGGCATAAAAATAAGTATTACGTTTAGACAATGTTTGTTTTAGCGTTTCTTAAGAACAGTCTGACATGAAAATTCTTATGTTTTGGCAAGAGTAGATATTGTTGACCACACTTAATGTTCAACTTTGTAAAAGGAGTCAACGATGCCGTATAAAACGAAAAGCGATCTGCCGGAAAGCGTAAAGCACGTTCTACCGTCTCATGCCCAGGATATCTATAAAGAAGCGTTCAACAGCGCATGGGATCAATATAAAGATAAAGAAGATCGGCGTGATGACGCCAGTCGCGAAGAAACCGCGCATAAAGTGGCCTGGGCTGCTGTGAAGCATGAATATGCCAAAGGGGATGATGATAAATGGCATAAAAAATCGTAAAACCGGTAGCTTAGTTAAAGCTATTCGTGCGGTGTTGCCTTGCAAGTGGTCCGTGGATTGCATATTGTCCCGTTAGTGGTTTCAAAATGAGCGGTAAAAATGTCCGGAAGACACCAAAAAGTTGTCGCAGGGAAGTATGCAGTGGCGGAGGTGTAAGGTGATAACGCGTGATTTCTTGATGAATGCCGATTGTAAAACGGCATTTGGTGCCATTGAAGAATCACTCTTATGGTCAGCAGAACAACGGGCGGCTTCGCTGGCGGCGACGCTGGCTTGTCGACCTGATGAGGGACCGGTGTGGATCTTCGGTTATGGATCGTTGATGTGGAATCCGGCACTGGAGTTTACCGAATCATGCACCGGTACACTGGTTGGATGGCATCGCGCGTTTTGCCTGCGCCTGACCGCCGGGCGCGGGACTGCGCACCAGCCGGGACGGATGCTTGCACTGAAAGAGGGCGGACGCACCACAGGCGTCGCCTATCGACTACCAGAAGAGACGCTGGAGCAGGAACTAACCCTGTTGTGGAAGCGCGAGATGATTACCGGCTGTTATCTGCCAACCTGGTGTCAGCTTGATCTTGATGATGGACGCACAGTAAACGCCATTGTGTTTATTATGGACCCGCGACATCCAGAATATGAATCTGACACTCGCGCTCAGGTCATCGCGCCGTTGATTGCGGCGGCGAGCGGTCCGCTGGGAACCAATGCACAATACCTGTTTTCACTGGAACAGGAGCTTATCAAACTGGGAATGCAGGACGATGGGCTGAATGATTTGCTGGTATCGGTAAAAAAACTACTGGCGGAGAATTATCCGGATGGTGTGTTAAGGCCGGGATTCGCCTGAGTAAACTTCCCTCATAGTGGGGCGTCAGACGCCCCCTTAAACATTAAAATGTGAGCACTTTATCGGCTGACAGCGTCCATTGCGCCAGTTCCACAAGAGTACCGATTTCCACCCCATCAATCAGAGGAAGTGTGCTAATCCCGCGCCCGTCGGTACAGGTTTTGCACAATTTCACCGGTACATTCTGAGCGGTAAGGATCTCCAGCATTTGCTGAATGTTGTAGCCTTCCCCTGGTTTTTGCCCGCGCAACCCGGCTGTGACCGCATCAGACATCAGGAACAGACGCAGATCCAGATTGCTCTCCTGCTCTCGTAACGCAATGGCCAGCCGCAAGCTGTTAAACAAGGATTCGCTCCCGTAAGGTGCGCCATTGGCAACGATCACGATTTTTTGCATTATTTACTCCTGTATTCAGGGAATTAGACACTCATCTTCTATCTTACTGCTTCTGCAGCGTCTGACCTATCGGTCACATTTTTAAGGATTTTCCTGAAAGCGCGAGAAAATACGACAAAAATTGCCAGTAATCGTTATTCTTTAAGGCTATGGTTTTTCATTATTACCGGAAGTTACCGACGTTTTGAGCCGTTTCGTTCCTCGCATTATCCCGTTTTATTTACTCTTGCTTGTAGCAGGCGGTACAGCTAACGCACAATCTACCTTCGAGCAAAAAGGGGCAAATCCCTTTGATAATAACAATGATGGTCTGCCGGATTTAGGCATGGCTCCCGAAAATCATGATGGGGAAAAACACTTTGCTGAAATTGTGAAAGATTTCGGCGAAACCAGTATGAATGATAACGGGCTGGATACTGGCGAGCAGGCAAAAGCTTTCGCATTGGGAAAAGTCCGCGACGCGCTTAGTCAACAGGTTAATCAGCACGTAGAGTCCTGGCTATCACCGTGGGGAAATGCCAGTGTTGACGTCAAAGTGGATAACGAAGGACATTTCACCGGCAGTCGTGGAAGCTGGTTTGTGCCGTTACAAGATAATGATCGTTATCTCACCTGGAGCCAGCTTGGTCTTACTCAGCAGGATAATGGGTTGGTGAGCAATGTGGGCGTTGGGCAACGCTGGGCGCGCGGCAACTGGCTGGTGGGTTATAACACTTTTTATGACAACTTGCTGGACGAAAATCTTCAGCGAGCGGGCTTTGGTGCCGAAGCGTGGGGCGAATATTTGCGATTATCGGCAAACTTTTATCAGCCGTTTGCTGCATGGCATGAACAGACAGCCACGCAGGAACAACGGATGGCGCGCGGGTACGACCTGACAGCTCGGATGCGCATGCCGTTCTATCAACACCTCAATACCAGTGTCAGCCTAGAACAGTATTTTGGTGATCGTGTTGATTTGTTTAACTCTGGTACGGGTTATCACAATCCCGTCGCGTTGAGTCTGGGATTAAATTACACCCCTGTGCCATTAGTCACTGTGACGGCCCAGCATAAACAGGGGGAAAGTGGCGAAAATCAAAATAACCTCGGGCTGAATCTTAATTACCGCTTTGGTGTACCGCTCAAAAAACAACTTTCTGCGGGCGAGGTTGCCGAAAGTCAGTCGTTACGTGGTAGTCGCTATGACAATCCGCAGCGAAATAATCTACCGACTCTTGAGTACCGACAGCGAAAAACGTTAACGGTGTTTCTGGCGACACCGCCGTGGGATCTAAAACCTGGCGAAACAGTGCCGCTGAAATTACAAATCCGCAGTCGTTACGGTATTCGGCAACTGATTTGGCAGGGCGATACGCAGATATTAAGTTTGACGCCGGGCGCACAAGCCAACAGCGCGGAGGGCTGGACGCTGATCATGCCTGACTGGCAGAACGGGGAAGGGGCAAGCAATCACTGGCGATTGTCTGTGGTGGTGGAAGATAACCAGGGGCAGCGTGTCTCCTCCAATGAGATCACGCTAACGCTTGTCGAACCGTTCGATGCATTGTCAAACGACGAACTGCGCTGGGAACCGTAATCAGAAAATGCGCTCCTGATGCACCCATACCGCTGCTTCCACGCGAGACTTGAGCTTCATTTTCTTCAGCATGTGCTTGACGTGCACTTTTACTGTGCTTTCGGTGATATCCAGGCGGCGGGCAATCATCTTGTTCGGCAAACCCTGGGCAATCAGCTTGAGAATATCGCGCTCGCGTGGGGTTAACTGGTTAACATCGCGCTCAGTAGTGGCACGGTTAGCGCGCAAGCTGGCGGCCAGAACAGGCGTTAATGCTTCGCTTAATACCATTTCGCCAGCAGCTGCCTGATGCAATGCTTTCAGCAGATCTTCCGGTTCCATATCTTTTAACAGATAGCCATCCGCGCCGCGTTTCAGTGCGGTGACCACATCTTCTTCATGGTTAGAGACGCTGAATACCACAATGCGCCCTGAGAGGGACTTTTCGCGCAGTTTATCCAGCGTTTCCAGACCGTTCATGCCGGGCATATTGAGATCTAACAGGATCAGATCGGGATCAAGAGATTCCGCCAGTTCAATACCCTGTTCGCCATTACTCGCTTCGCCAACCACGGTGATATCTGGTGCCATACTGATAAGCTGTTTTACGCCAGTTCGCAGCATCGGGTGATCGTCAATCAGCAGGATAGTAGCCGGTTCCTGATTACTCATGGGTATCTCCTTGGACGTCTGTGAAAGTTTTTTCGGGAATAAAGGTGACCACCACTTCGGTGCCACCTGATTCACGACGGCGGACGCGGCAATCGCCTCGTAAACTTTGCGCACGGTCGCGCATTATTATCATGCCGTAGTGATTGCTGCGGATGGCATTTTCAGGCACGCCGCAGCCGTTATCCTGGACGGTCAGTTTGACCTGATTATCGTTTTGCGCCACCGTCACCACGACCTCACTCGCTTGCGAATGTTTGAGGGCGTTACTTAATGCCTCACGGGCAATTTGCAACAAGTGGATTGCCTGATGTGAAGGCACCAGACGAGGCGGCAATTGATAATCCAGCTTCACCGGGAAGCCAAATTTGGCGCTGTACTCTTCGCAACTCGCTTCCAGCGCCGGACGTAATCCAGGCTCGGTGAGCTGCAAGCGGAATGTGGTGAGCAATTCACGCAACTGCGCCCAGGATGCATTCAGTTCGTTACGGATCTGACTTAACAGTTCGCGGCTGCTTTCTGGCAGCGCATCGCCCTGCATCTGTAAACAACTCACCTGCATCTTCATGCAAGAGAGAGATTGGGCAATAGAATCATGCAGTTCGCGCGCAATGGTGGCACGCTCTTCCATCACGATCAACTGTTGCTGACGTTCCTGATGGCGATCCAGCGCCAGCGTGGCGGTAAGTTGTTCAACCAGGGTATCCACCAGTTGTTGTTGATCATGGCTAAGATGACGCCCCTGCGGCAGGGTCGCCAGCAAAATACCGTACTGCGTATGAGAGTCAGCCAGCCGCCACTTCAGGGTCGTGCTGCGATCACCAACGGGTAATACGCCGCGCGGGCAGAGCTGGCAGCCTTTATCATCACAAGTCATATCTGGCTGGCAGGTAAACTCCTGATGATTCTCTTCATCATCAGTGTCATACACCCGCAGTTCGATATCACGTAGCAGGGTTAAATTCTGTAAGCCGTTGAGTACCGGTGACAGGCGTTCACACAGCGGGGCGCGGGAATGCAAACGGCGGTTAGCCTGCCATAAAAAAGAGAGGATCTGATTTTTATGCTCCAGCCCGGCGGTTTTCTCCTGAACCCGCTGCTCAAGTACGGCATAACTTTCGGCCAGTTCTGCAGACATATTGTTCAACGCAGTTCCAAGCATCGCCATTTCGTTGCGCCCGCTGATGTTTGCGCGTTGGGTAAAATCGCGATGGCTGACGGCACTCGCCATTGCCAGCAGTTGCCGCCACGGTTGTAGCAGTCGCGCCCGCAACCAGATAATAGTGAACACCAGTAAAAGTGCCATAAATACCGCCATTACCCGATGGACCAGTACCACTGTCTCAATACGCATTTCCGTGGTGCGGTCAAAACCAGATACCAGCTGATCAAGCCCGGCAACAAACTGGCTGACATCCGCTGACACCGTTTCTCGGTTTTGTGCACGCATCAGCGCAGGGATCAGTTCATTACGCCAGTAATCTTGTAAACCCTGTAATTGCGCCAGTTGTCCGTCTCGTTCTGCTGCTCGAGTCAACTCGGCGCTAAATGCCGTTTGTTCCATCTCTTTAATTAAGGGCTTGTCTTTCTCGCTTAATGGCACTGCCGCCAACAGACGGTAACTTTGCATGCGCAGCGATCCCGCTTTGTTGATCGCATGGGCGCTGCCCTGAACGCCTTGCACCAGCCAGCCAGAAACCGCCATCCCTGCCAGTCCAATAGCAGTAGAAAGCAACACAATAAGCGCAACCTGATTAACCAGGGTGAGCGGAGAGAGACAACGTTTAAGCATGTAAACCCCTTCCTTCAGGCTTTAAATGAGCAATAACCTTAATGAATGTGACGATATATTCTGGAATGGCAGTATTCTCGGCTATTGGCTGAAGTATACCCATAGCCGGAAAGAGTTACTCCTTATTTGCCGTGTGGTTAGTCGCTTTACATCGGTAAGGGTAGGGATTCTACAGCACCGTGAAAAATCTCATAATTTTTATGAAATCACTGTACTCACTATGGGTAATGATAAATATCAATGATAGATAAAGTTATCTTATCGTTTGATTTACATCAAATTGCCTTTAGCTCCAGACACTAAGGTGGCAGACATCGAAACGAGTATCAGAGGTGTCTATGAGTCACTTATCTGCCTCCGAAAGGGCTACTGGAGCTGTCATAACAGATTGGCGACCGGAAGATCCTGCGTTCTGGCAACAACGCGGTCAACGTATTGCCAGCCGCAACCTGTGGATTTCCGTTCCCTGTCTGCTGCTGGCGTTTTGCGTATGGATGTTGTTCAGCGCTGTTGCGGTGAACTTACCGAAAGTCGGTTTTAATTTTACGACCGATCAGCTATTTATGTTGACTGCGCTGCCTTCGGTTTCTGGCGCGTTATTACGTGTTCCATACTCCTTTATGGTTCCTATCTTCGGTGGTCGTCGCTGGACGGCGTTCAGCACCGGTATTCTGATTATTCCTTGCGTCTGGCTGGGTTTTGCCGTGCAGGATACCTCCACGCCTTATAGCGTCTTCATCATCATCTCTCTGCTATGCGGCTTTGCTGGCGCGAACTTCGCATCCAGTATGGCAAACATCAGCTTCTTCTTTCCGAAACAGAAGCAGGGTGGCGCGCTGGGTCTGAATGGTGGTCTGGGAAACATGGGCGTCAGCGTCATGCAGTTGGTTGCTCCGCTGGTGGTATCACTGTCGATTTTCGCAGTATTTGGTAGCCAGGGCGTCAAACAGCCGGATGGGACTGAGCTGTATCTGGCGAATGCGTCCTGGATATGGGTGCCGTTCCTTGCCATCTTCACCATTGCGGCGTGGTTTGGCATGAACGATCTTGCTACCTCGAAAGCCTCCATCAAGGAGCAGTTGCCGGTACTCAAACGGGGTCATCTGTGGATTATGAGCCTGCTGTATCTGGCAACCTTCGGCTCCTTCATCGGCTTCTCCGCGGGCTTTGCGATGCTGTCAAAAACGCAGTTCCCGGATGTTCAGATTCTGCAATACGCTTTCTTCGGGCCGTTTATTGGTGCGCTGGCGCGTTCTGCAGGTGGTGCATTATCTGACCGTCTGGGCGGAACTCGTGTCACGCTGGTGAACTTTATTCTGATGGCGATTTTCAGCGGCCTGCTGTTCCTGACCTTACCGACTGACGGGCAGGGCGGAAGCTTCATGGCGTTCTTCGCGGTCTTCTTGGCGCTGTTCCTGACAGCTGGGCTGGGTAGTGGTTCCACTTTCCAGATGATTTCAGTGATCTTCCGTAAACTGACAATGGATCGCGTGAAAGCAGAAGGGGGTTCTGACGAACGTGCGATGCGTGAAGCGGCAACCGACACGGCAGCGGCGCTGGGTTTCATCTCTGCGATTGGCGCGATTGGTGGCTTCTTTATCCCGAAAGCGTTTGGTAGCTCGCTGGCATTAACGGGTTCGCCAGTAGGTGCAATGAAAGTATTTTTGATTTTCTATATCGCCTGCGTAGTGATTACTTGGGCGGTATATGGTCGGCATTCTAAAAAATAAATCTTAATATTTGATTATCCTTTGCGCGGCATGATGCCGCGCTTTTTTTATGCGTCATTTAGTTACAACATATTAGTGTTATATGGCTTATTTCGCCGGATTTCATTAAGAGCCATTAATATGTTACCCATGGGGAATACTCCTTAATACCCATTTGCATAAAAATCTTAATAGTTTAAATAACTACAGGTATAAAACGTCTTAATTTACAGCATGTTATGCTGTAACTGTTAATTATCCTAAAGGGGTATCTTAGGAATTTACTTTATTTTTCATCCCCATCACTCTTGATCGTTATCAATTCCCACGCTGTTTCAGAGCGTTACCTTGCCCTTAAACATTAGCAATGTCGATTTATCAGAGGGCCGACAGGCTCCCACAGGAGAAAACCGATGAGTAAATTCCTGGACCGGTTTCGCTACTTCAAACAGAAGGGTGAAACCTTTGCCGATGGGCATGGCCAGCTTCTCAATACCAACCGTGACTGGGAGGATGGATATCGCCAGCGTTGGCAGCATGACAAAATCGTCCGCTCTACCCACGGGGTAAACTGCACCGGCTCCTGCAGCTGGAAAATCTACGTCAAAAACGGTCTGGTCACCTGGGAAACCCAGCAGACTGACTATCCGCGTACCCGTCCGGATCTGCCAAACCATGAACCTCGCGGCTGCCCGCGCGGTGCCAGCTACTCCTGGTATCTTTACAGTGCCAACCGCCTGAAATACCCGATGATGCGCAAACGCCTGATGAAAATGTGGCGTGAAGCGAAGGCGCTGCATAGCGATCCGGTTGAGGCATGGGCTTCTATCATTGAAGACGCCGATAAAGCGAAAAGCTTTAAGCAGGCGCGTGGACGCGGTGGATTTGTTCGTTCTTCTTGGCAGGAGGTGAACGAACTGATCGCCGCATCTAACGTTTACACCATCAAAAACTACGGCCCGGACCGTGTTGCTGGTTTCTCGCCAATTCCGGCAATGTCGATGGTTTCTTACGCATCGGGTGCACGCTATCTCTCGCTGATTGGCGGTACTTGCTTAAGCTTCTACGACTGGTACTGCGACCTGCCTCCTGCGTCTCCGCAAACCTGGGGCGAGCAAACTGACGTACCGGAATCTGCTGACTGGTATAACTCCAGCTACATCATCGCCTGGGGTTCAAACGTGCCGCAGACGCGTACCCCGGATGCTCACTTCTTTACTGAAGTGCGTTACAAAGGCACCAAAACTGTTGCCGTCACACCAGACTACGCTGAAATCGCCAAACTGTGCGATCTGTGGCTGGCACCGAAACAGGGCACCGATGCGGCAATGGCACTGGCGATGGGCCACGTAATGCTGCGTGAATTCCACCTCGACAACCCAAGCCAGTATTTCACCGACTATGTGCGTCGCTACACCGACATGCCGATGCTGGTGATGCTGGAAGAACGCGACGGTTACTACGCTGCAGGTCGTATGCTGCGCGCTGCTGATCTGGTTGATGCGCTGGGCCAGGAAAACAATCCGGAATGGAAAACTGTCGCCTTTAATACCAATGGCGAAATGGTTGCGCCGAACGGTTCTATTGGCTTCCGCTGGGGCGAGAAGGGCAAATGGAATCTTGAGCAGCGCGACGGCAAAACTGGCGAAGAAACCGAGCTGCAACTGAGCCTGCTGGGTAGCCAGGATGAGATCGCTGAGGTAGGCTTCCCGTACTTTGGTGGCGACGGCACGGAACACTTCAACAAAGTGGAACTGGAAAACGTGCTGCTGCACAAACTGCCGGTGAAACGCCTGCAACTGGCTGATGGCAGCACCGCCCTGGTGACCACCGTTTATGATCTGACGCTGGCAAACTACGGTCTGGAACGTGGCCTGAACGACGTTAACTGTGCAACCAGCTATGACGATGTGAAAGCTTATACCCCGGCCTGGGCCGAGCAGATTACCGGCGTTTCTCGCAGCCAGATTATTCGCATCGCCCGTGAATTTGCCGATAACGCTGATAAAACGCACGGTCGTTCGATGATTATCGTCGGTGCGGGGCTGAACCACTGGTATCACCTCGATATGAACTATCGTGGTCTGATCAACATGCTGATTTTCTGCGGCTGTGTCGGTCAGAGCGGGGGCGGCTGGGCGCACTATGTAGGTCAGGAAAAACTGCGTCCGCAAACCGGCTGGCAGCCGCTGGCGTTTGCCCTTGACTGGCAGCGTCCGGCGCGTCACATGAACAGCACTTCTTATTTCTATAACCACTCCAGCCAGTGGCGTTATGAAACCGTCACGGCGGAAGAGTTGCTGTCACCGATGGCGGACAAATCCCGCTATACCGGACACTTGATCGACTTTAACGTCCGTGCGGAACGCATGGGCTGGCTGCCGTCTGCACCGCAGTTAGGCACTAACCCGCTGACTATCGCTGGCGAAGCGGAAAAAGCCGGGATGAATCCGGTGGACTATACGGTGAAATCCCTGAAAGAGGGTTCCATCCGTTTTGCGGCAGAACAACCAGAAAACGGTAAAAACCACCCGCGCAACCTGTTCATCTGGCGTTCTAACCTGCTCGGTTCTTCCGGTAAAGGTCATGAGTTTATGCTCAAGTACCTGCTGGGGACGGAGCACGGTATCCAGGGTAAAGATCTGGGGCAACAGGGCGGCGTGAAGCCGGAAGAAGTGGACTGGCAGGACAATGGTCTGGAAGGCAAGCTGGATCTGGTGGTTACGCTGGACTTCCGTCTGTCGAGCACCTGTCTCTATTCCGACATCATTTTGCCGACGGCGACCTGGTACGAAAAAGACGACATGAATACTTCGGATATGCATCCGTTTATTCACCCGCTGTCTGCGGCGGTCGATCCGGCCTGGGAAGCGAAAAGCGACTGGGAAATCTACAAAGCCATCGCGAAGAAATTCTCCGAAGTGTGCGTCGGCCATCTGGGTAAAGAAACCGACATCGTCACGCTGCCTATCCAGCACGACTCTGCCGCTGAACTGGCGCAGCCGCTGGATGTGAAAGACTGGAAAAAAGGCGAATGCGACCTGATCCCAGGCAAAACTGCACCGCACATTATGGTCGTAGAGCGCGATTATCCGGCAACTTACGAACGCTTTACCTCTATCGGCCCGCTGATGGAGAAAATCGGTAACGGCGGTAAAGGGATTGCCTGGAACACCCAGAGCGAGATGGATCTGCTGCGTAAGCTCAACTACACCAAAGCGGAAGGTCCGGCAAAAGGCCAGCCGATGCTGAACACCGCAATTGATGCGGCAGAGATGATCCTGACGCTGGCACCGGAAACCAACGGTCAGGTAGCCGTGAAAGCCTGGGCTGCCCTGAGCGAATTTACCGGTTGTGACCATACGCATCTGGCGCTGAATAAAGAAGACGAGAAGATCCGCTTCCGCGATATTCAGGCACAGCCGCGCAAAATTATCTCCAGCCCGACCTGGTCTGGTCTGGAAGATGAACACGTTTCTTACAACGCCGGTTACACCAACGTTCACGAGCTGATCCCATGGCGTACGCTCTCTGGTCGTCAGCAACTGTATCAGGATCACCAGTGGATGCGTGATTTCGGTGAAAGCCTGCTGGTTTATCGTCCGCCGATCGACACCCGTTCGGTGAAAGAAGTGATAGGCCAGAAATCCAACGGCAACCCGGAAAAAGCGCTCAACTTCCTGACGCCGCACCAGAAGTGGGGTATCCACTCCACCTACAGCGACAACCTGCTGATGCTGACTTTAGGTCGCGGTGGTCCGGTGGTCTGGTTGAGTGAAGCCGATGCCAAAGATCTGGGTATAGCCGATAACGACTGGATTGAAGTCTTCAACAGCAACGGTGCACTGACTGCCCGTGCGGTTGTCAGCCAGCGTGTTCCGGCAGGGATGACCATGATGTACCACGCGCAGGAACGTATCGTTAACCTGCCTGGTTCGGAAATTACCCAACAGCGTGGTGGTATCCATAACTCGGTCACCCGTATCACGCCGAAACCGACGCATATGATCGGCGGCTATGCCCATCTGGCATACGGCTTTAACTACTACGGCACCGTAGGTTCTAACCGCGATGAGTTTGTTGTAGTGCGTAAGATGAAGAACATTGACTGGTTAGATGGCGAAGGCAATGACCAGGTACAGGAGAGCGTAAAATGAAAATTCGTTCACAAGTCGGCATGGTGCTGAATCTCGATAAGTGCATCGGCTGCCACACCTGTTCAGTTACCTGTAAAAACGTCTGGACCAGCCGTGAAGGCGTGGAATACGCGTGGTTCAACAACGTGGAAACCAAGCCGGGCCAGGGCTTCCCGACTGACTGGGAAAACCAGGAAAAATACAAAGGCGGCTGGATCCGTAAAATCAATGGCAAACTGCAACCGCGCATGGGTAACCGAGCCATGCTGCTGGGTAAAATCTTTGCTAACCCGCATCTACCGGGGATCGACGATTATTACGAGCCGTTCGATTTTGATTATCAGAACCTGCATACCGCGCCGGAAGGCAGCAAATCGCAGCCGATTGCCCGTCCGCGTTCGCTGATTACCGGGGAACGGATGGCGAAAATCGAAAAAGGGCCGAACTGGGAAGATGACCTGGGCGGTGAGTTTGATAAACTGGCGAAAGACAAGAACTTCGACAACATCCAGAAGGCGATGTATAGCCAGTTCGAAAACACCTTTATGATGTATTTGCCGCGCCTGTGCGAACACTGCCTGAATCCGGCATGTGTGGCGACCTGCCCGAGCGGTGCGATTTACAAGCGTGAAGAAGATGGCATCGTCCTGATCGACCAGGATAAATGCCGTGGCTGGCGTATGTGCATCACCGGATGCCCGTACAAAAAAATCTACTTCAACTGGAAGAGCGGTAAGTCTGAGAAGTGCATCTTCTGCTATCCGCGTATTGAAGCGGGTCAGCCGACCGTGTGCTCAGAAACCTGTGTCGGTCGTATCCGTTATCTTGGCGTGCTGCTGTACGATGCCGACGCGATTGAACGTGCAGCCAGCACCGAGAACGAGAAAGATCTCTACCAGCGTCAGCTGGACGTGTTCCTCGATCCGAACGATCCGAAAGTCATCGAGCAGGCGATTAAAGACGGTATTCCGCTGAGCGTTATTGAAGCTGCACAGCAGTCGCCGGTTTATAAAATGGCGATGGAATGGAAACTGGCGCTGCCGCTGCATCCAGAATATCGCACACTGCCGATGGTCTGGTACGTGCCGCCTCTGTCTCCGATTCAGTCTGCAGCAGACGCGGGCGAGCTGGGCAGCAACGGAATTCTGCCAGACGTCGAAAGCTTGCGTATTCCGGTACAGTATCTGGCGAATCTGCTGACCGCCGGTGATACCAAACCGGTACTGCGTGCGCTGAAACGTATGCTGGCGATGCGTCATTACAAACGTGCTGAAACTGTTGACGGTAAAGTTGATACCCGTGCGCTGGAAGAGGTCGGTCTGACCGAAACCCAGGCACAGGAGATGTACCGTTATCTGGCGATTGCTAACTACGAAGATCGCTTTGTGGTGCCGAGTAGTCATCGTGAACTGGCACGGGAAGCCTTCCCGGAGAAAAATGGCTGCGGCTTTACCTTTGGTGATGGCTGCCACGGCTCAGATACCAAATTCAATCTGTTCAACAGCCGTCGTATCGATGCCATCGATGTGACCAGCAAAACGGAGCCGCATCCATGATCGAACTCGTGATTGTATCGCGTCTCCTTGAATATCCGGATGCTGCCTTATGGCAGCATCAACAAGAGATGTTTGAGGCGATTGCTGCGTCGAAAAATCTGTCGAAAGAAGATGCCCATGCGCTGGGCATTTTCCTGCGCGATTTAACGGCGATGGATCCGCTCGATGCCCAGGCCCAGTACAGCGAACTGTTCGACCGTGGCCGCGCCACGTCACTGTTGCTATTTGAACATGTTCACGGTGAATCCCGTGACCGCGGCCAGGCGATGGTGGACCTGCTGGCGCAGTACGAGCAGCACGGCTTGCAGTTAAACAGCCGCGAATTACCGGACCATCTGCCGCTGTATCTGGAGTACCTGTCGCATCTGCCGCAAAGCGAAGCCGTGGAAGGTTTGAAAGATATCGCGCCGATTCTGGCATTGCTGAGCGCGCGTCTGCAACAGCGTGAAAGCCGTTATGCCGTGATGTTTGATCTGCTGCTGAAATTGGCCAATACCGCTATCGACAGCGACAAAGTGGCGGAAAAAATTGCCGACGAAGCGCGCGATGATACGCCGCAGGCGCTGGATGCTGTCTGGGAAGAAGAGCAGGTTAAATTCTTTGCTGACAAAGGCTGCGGTGATTCAGCAATCACTGCTCATCAGCGTCGCTTTGCCGGTGCCGTCGCGCCGCAATATCTGAATATCACCACCGGAGGACAGCACTAATGCAATTCCTGAATATGTTCTTCTTTGATATCTACCCGTACATAGCCGGGGCGGTCTTCCTGATTGGTAGCTGGCTGCGTTATGACTACGGGCAGTACACCTGGCGCGCGGCGTCCAGCCAGATGCTGGATCGCAAAGGGATGAACCTGGCGTCGAACCTGTTCCATATCGGTATTCTGGGGATTTTTGTCGGTCACTTCTTCGGTATGTTGACGCCGCACTGGATGTATGAAGCCTGGCTGCCGATTGAAGTGAAACAGAAAATGGCGATGTTTGCTGGTGGTGCCAGCGGCGTGCTGTGTCTGATTGGCGGCGTGCTTTTGCTGAAACGTCGTATGTTCAGCCCACGCGTGCGTGCAACCACTACCGGAGCGGATATCCTGATCCTGTCGCTGCTCGTTATCCAGTGCGCGCTGGGCCTGCTGACCATTCCGTTCTCCGCTCAGCATATGGACGGTAGCGAGATGATGAAACTGGTTGGCTGGGCGCAGTCGGTGGTGACCTTCCACGGTGGCGCTTCTCAACACCTCGATGGTGTGGCGTTTATCTTCCGTCTGCACCTGGTGCTGGGGATGACGTTATTCCTGCTGTTCCCGTTCTCGCGTCTGGTACACATCTGGAGCGTACCGGTGGAGTATCTGACACGTAAGTACCAGCTGGTGCGCGCTCGTCACTAAACGAATTTTAGTTCACATAGACCCTGCTTCGGCGGGGTTTTTTTATGGGCACGGTGCGGGGTGAGTTGTCGGATGCGCTTCGCTTATCCGACCTACAGGGGAGGATATTGTAGGCCCGGTAAACGTGGTGCCATCGGGCAAAATTAGCTCGGAGTAACAGGTTTTGATTATTCAAGGAAGCGATGGTGGTGGGGGAAGGATTCGAACCTTCGAAGTCGATGACGGCAGATTTACAGTCTGCTCCCTTTGGCCGCTCGGGAACCCCACCACGGGGTAATGCTTTTTACTAGCCTGCTCCCTTATCGGGAAGCGGGGCGCATCATATCAAATGACGCGCCGCTGTAAAGTGTTACGTTGAGAAAAATGAACTGGTTGCGTAATTTTCATCCGTAACGGATTAAAGGTAACCAGTTATTTTTGCTGGCGATTAAAGAATAATCGTCCGATTACCGTAAACAAAGACGCGTTGCGCCAGTACTTTGTATAGCGCACGACTTAAGACGTTTTTCTCGACGTCACGACCTGCGCGCATCATATCTTCAGCTGTGTAGGTATGATCGACATGAATAACGTCCTGCATGATGATTGGGCCTTCGTCCAGATTGTCATTCACATAGTGAGCGGTTGCGCCAATAATCTTCACACCACGTTCATAGGCCTGGTGATAAGGACGTGCGCCGATAAACGCAGGCAGGAATGAATGGTGAATATTGATGATTTTATTCGGGAAGCGTGCCACAAATTCCGGCGTTAATACCCGCATATACTTCGCCAGCACCACATAGTCAGGTTGATAAGCATCAATGGCGTCCGCCATCTTTTGATCGTGCTCGTTGCGGCTTAACCCTTCATGGCTTACCAGCTCAAACGGAATATCAAAACGCTCAACCAGAGAACGTAAAGTATCGTGGTTACCAATAACTGCCGCGATTTCGACATCCAGACCGCCGTAATTGGCTTTCATCAACAAATCGCCAAGGCAATGCGCTTCTTTAGTGACCAGAATCACTATCCGGCGACGACCGGCAGGATTCAGCTCACGCACGGAGCCTTCTGGCAATGCGCTATCGAGATCCGCCAGCAGGGTGGAATCATTAAAAATCCCTTCCAGTTCCGAGCGCATAAAAAAGCGCCCGGTACGGTGATCAACAAATTCATTGTTCTGTACGATATTTAACTCGTGCTTGTAGCAAATATTGGTAATACGTGCGATCAGACCTTTTTGGTCCGGACAAATAGTACGCAGAACTTTACGTTGGAGTGAATGCATTGCTGGAAAAACCTTGTTGAGAGTGTTTGCTAAACCGTACCGTCAACCATTATTGGCCGCAGCACTTTTTAAATTTTTTACCTGAACCACAAGGGCAGGGATCATTGCGACCAAACTGCGGACGTGTACCGTCAATATAGTACCATTGACCGTTTTCTTTCAAAAATCGCGAACGTTCAATTATTGCACCTGTTTTGCCACCTTCGGTAAATCGAGCAACAAAACTGACAAATCCGATATTGTCGGCGTCCTGCCAACAATGTTCAAATACGGTCAATCCCAACCATTCAGTATGCGCAAATCCGGTCATCAATTCGGCACGTAACGCCGCTGCTCCACAAGAGGGATGCCAGGTCTTTATTAAATAATCAGCGTCTTGCATCACAAAAGCGCAGTAACGCGAACGCATGAGATGTTCTGGATCAGGTGCAACCTTTTCACCAGACACATAAGGGTGGCAACATAGGCTATACTCGACAGCACTACCACAGGGACAAAGCTGAGACACAAATAATCTCCCTGGAAACAATAACGGCGTATTAACCGCCTGAGTAGCACTATGTTAACCGAGCAGTAGCGATGTGGCTACGATTGCATTCCAGGGGAATCTTGCGGGAATAATGAGAAAGATAAAAATAGGGCTGGCGCTGGGATCTGGCGCGGCGAGAGGTTGGTCGCATATTGGCGTTATTAATGCGCTAAAAAAAGTGGGTATTGAAATTGATATCGTTGCAGGATGTTCAATTGGTTCGCTGGTGGGCGCGGCCTATGCATGCGATCGATTATCTGCGCTGGAAGATTGGGTAACCTCTTTCAGTTATTGGGACGTTTTACGCCTGATGGACCTCTCCTGGCAGCGCGGTGGGTTACTGCGCGGCGAGCGTGTCTTCAATCAATATCGCGAAATAATGCCGGAAACAGAGATCGAAAATTGTTCCCGTCGCTTTGCGGCTGTTGCCACCAATTTAAGTACGGGGCGTGAATTATGGTTTACTGAAGGCGATCTCCATCTTGCTATTCGCGCATCATGCAGTATTCCAGGACTCATGGCACCCGTTGCACATAACGGCTACTGGCTGGTTGATGGGGCAGTAGTTAACCCAATTCCTATTTCTCTTACGCGTGCATTGGGGGCTGATATTGTGATAGCGGTCGACCTGCAGCACGATGCTCATTTGATGCAACAAGATCTGCTCTCCTTTAATGTCAGTGAAGAAAATAGCGAGAATGGTGATTCTCTACCGTGGCATGCGCGTCTGAAAGAAAGGTTAGGCAGCATAACGACACGTCGGGCTGTGACAGCGCCAACGGCAACAGAGATTATGACCACGTCTATCCAGGTGTTGGAGAACCGCCTTAAAAGGAACCGCATGGCAGGTGATCCGCCCGATATTCTGATTCAACCTGTTTGCCCGCAAATATCTACGCTTGATTTCCATCGCGCGCACGCTGCCATTGCGGCCGGACAGCTGGCAGTGGAAAGGAAAATGGACGAACTTTTGCCGTTGGTACGCACCAACATTTGACCAGAATTTTTATCTACACTTAAGTTAATTCTGACAGGCGCAGGTGGCAATAGCATGCCACTATTGAGTAAAGCCAGTCAGGGGAGAGAACATGACGCAGCCATTGGTCGGAAAACAGATTCTCATTGTTGAAGATGAGCAGGTATTTCGCTCGCTTCTGGATTCATGGTTTTCCTCATTGGGAGCGACAACGGTACTGGCGGCTGATGGGGTGGATGCCCTTGAGTTGCTGGGAGGTTTCACTCCAGACCTGATGATATGTGATATCGCGATGCCACGAATGAACGGGCTTAAACTGCTGGAGCATATACGTAACAGAGGCGACCAGACCCCAGTTCTGGTGATATCTGCCACTGAAAATATGGCAGATATTGCCAAAGCGTTACGTCTGGGCGTTGAAGATGTTTTGCTGAAACCAGTTAAAGATCTGAATCGCTTGCGCGAGATGGTTTTTGCCTGTCTCTATCCCAGCATGTTTAATTCGCGCGTTGAGGAAGAGGAAAGGCTTTTTCGCGACTGGGATGCAATGGTTGATAACCCTGCTGCAGCGGCGAAATTATTACAGGAACTACAACCGCCGGTTCAGCAGGTGATTTCCCATTGCCGGGTTAATTACCGTCAATTGGTTGCCGCGGACAAACCCGGCCTGGTGCTTGATATTGCCGCACTTTCGGAAAACGATCTGGCATTTTATTGCCTTGATGTCACCCGAGCTGGACATAATGGCGTACTTGCTGCCTTGTTATTACGCGCATTGTTTAACGGATTATTACAGGAACAGCTTGCACACCAAAATCAACGGTTGCCAGAGTTGGGCGCGTTATTGAAGCAGGTAAACCATTTACTTCGTCAGGCCAATCTGCCGGGGCAGTTTCCGCTATTAGTTGGCTATTATCATCGCGAACTGAAAAATCTCATTCTGGTTTCTGCGGGTCTGAATGCGACGTTAAATACCGGCGAACACCAGGTGCAAATCAGTAATGGTGTTCCGTTAGGCACTTTAGGTAACGCTTATTTGAATCAATTGAGCCAGCGATGCGATGCCTGGCAATGCCAAATATGGGGAACCGGTGGTCGACTGCGCTTGATGTTGTCTGCAGAATGAGCAAACGATAACGTGGGCTAAATTTGCATTACCTGCTAATGTCGGCTGGTGGTACTATCGTCGCCATTCGTATAAGTAATTGTCTTAATTATGCTATCTCGCCTCCTTTTCAGAACTTAGCCCCTTCGGGGTGCTGATATACTGGGATGCGATACAGAAATATGAACACGTTCAAAACACGAACAGTCCAGGAGAATTTAAATGGCTGCCATTAATACGAAAGTCAAAAAAGCCGTTATCCCCGTTGCGGGATTAGGAACCAGGATGTTGCCGGCGACGAAAGCCATCCCGAAAGAGATGCTGCCACTTGTCGATAAGCCATTAATTCAATACGTCGTGAATGAATGTATTGCGGCTGGCATTACTGAAATTGTGCTGGTTACACACTCATCTAAAAACTCTATTGAAAACCACTTTGATACCAGTTTTGAACTGGAAGCAATGCTGGAAAAACGTGTAAAACGTCAACTGCTTGATGAAGTGCAGTCTATTTGTCCACCGCACGTGACTATTATGCAAGTTCGTCAGGGTCTGGCGAAAGGCCTGGGACACGCGGTATTGTGTGCTCACCCGGTAGTGGGTGATGAACCGGTAGCTGTTATTTTGCCTGATGTTATTCTGGATGAATATGAATCCGATTTGTCACAGGATAACCTGGCAGAGATGATCCGCCGCTTTGATGAAACGGGTCATAGCCAGATCATGGTTGAACCGGTTGCTGATGTGACCACATATGGCGTTGTGGATTGCAAAGGCGTTGAATTAGCGCCGGGTGAAAGCGTACCGATGGTTGGTGTGGTAGAAAAACCGAAAGCGGATGTTGCGCCGTCTAATCTCGCTATTGTGGGTCGTTACGTACTTAGCGCGGATATTTGGCCGTTGCTGGCAAAAACCCCTCCGGGAGCTGGTGATGAAATTCAGCTCACCGACGCAATTGATATGCTGATCGAAAAAGAAACGGTGGAAGCCTATCATATGAAAGGGAAGAGCCATGACTGCGGTAATAAATTAGGTTACATGCAGGCCTTCGTTGAATACGGTATTCGTCATAACACCCTTGGCACGGAATTTAAAGCCTGGCTTGAAGAAGAGATGGGCATTAAGAAGTAACATCCGTATCGGTGTTATCCACGAAACGGCGTTGAGCAATCGACGCCGTTTTTTTATAGCTTATTCTTATTAAATTGTCTTAAACCGGACAATAAAAAATCCCGCCGCTGGCGGGATTTTAAGCAAGTGCAATCTACAAAAGATTATTGCTTGATCAGGAAATCGTCGAGGGATTTACCTTGCTCATCCATTGCTTTTTTGATTACAGCTGGAGTACGGCCTTGGCCAGTCCAGGTTTTAGTTTCGCCGTTTTCGTCAACGTAGCTATATTTTGCCGGACGCTGAGCACGTTTAGCTTTGGTGCCAGATTTAACGGCAGCAAGGCTATTCAGCAGTTCGTTCGGGTCAATACCGTCAGCGATCAGCATTTCGCGATATTGCTGCAGCTTACGAGTGCGCTCTTCAACTTCAGCAGCAGCCGCGCTTTCTTCTTCGCGACGTTCGTTAACAACAACTTCTAATTTTTCCAGCATTTCTTCCAGCGTTTCAAGTGTACATTCTCTTGCCTGCGCACGAAGAGTACGGATGTTGTTCAGAATTTTAAGTGCTTCGCTCATTGTAGTAATCTCAAACTTATATTGGGGTGGTTTGTTGAGGTAATAATAGAGCCTTAAATTCAGTTGTGCAATAGCCAGGAATGTAAGGAATTCAAAATTGTTCTTTATTTTGTGCCGCCAATAAATATCTTTTCATAAAATTAGCCAGAAAAGACGCGGCATATAGCCCTATTTACACCGATGATTTCGCAGCACGTGAGGTTAAAACTTCCTGATTCATGTCACATTTTATGGGGAGATTATCGTAGGCTGACGACCTTTCAGTCTTCTGTATTAGTTGTGTTTACGAGAATTCCCTATTAAGCGAATGATGAAAAGTAGAACGGTCGCAATAAGAGCATGGACTTAGTATTGCACTATCTCCTGGAGGTCAACAGAGGGCTATTACTTGCGCAACAGGTTAAAGATTGTGAATAGTTACCAGCAGTCATTTACCCGCTTATAACAAGCGAGGCAGTTGTAATGATAGCTCAGAAGGATTATGCAAGGCTTCGTAAGGGAGAACGCATATACCCACTTCTGTGCATACTGTTGAGCTGAAAAACTGACGAATTATGATAAACTCCAGCCAACTTTATTTCATATCATTGAGGGCCTGTGGCTGATGGCACAGCTATATTTCTACTATTCCGCAATGAATGCGGGTAAGTCTACAGCATTGTTGCAATCTTCATACAATTACCAGGAACGCGGCATGCGCACTGTCGTATATACGGCAGAAATTGATGATCGCTTTGGTGCCGGGAAAGTCAGTTCGCGTATAGGTTTGTCATCGCCTGCAAAATTATTTAACCAAAATTCATCATTATTTGATGAGATTCGTGCGGAACATGAACAGCAGGCAATTCATTGCGTACTGGTTGATGAATGCCAGTTTTTAACCAGACAACAAGTATATGAATTATCGGAGGTTGTCGATCAACTCGATATACCCGTACTTTGTTATGGTTTACGTACCGATTTTCGAGGTGAATTATTTATTGGCAGCCAATACTTACTGGCATGGTCCGACAAACTGGTTGAATTAAAAACCATCTGTTTTTGTGGCCGTAAAGCAAGCATGGTGCTGCGTCTTGATCAAGCAGACAGACCTTATAACGAAGGTGAGCAGGTGGTAATTGGTGGTAATGAACGATACGTTTCTGTATGCCGTAAACACTATAAAGAGGCGTTACAAGTCGGCTCATTAACGGCTATTCAGGAAAGGCATCGCCACGATTAATAAGAATTTCTTTACTGACAGGGTGAGCAGGGCACTTTTATCCTGTCAGTTCGTTTTACGCA